>JAZQMJ010000412.1:0-6251 GCA_045543435.1 Mailhella sp. | reverse complement strand
TCTTCCTAAGACCGCTTGGCCTCCGACTTCTTCCAGCGACTGGTTCACCAGCCCCTTCGCGAGCGGCCTTCTGGGGCTCAAACTGCCCTTCCTCGACTGGAATCGTGTAAAATGGAACATGCGTATTTCCGAGGCTGATTTTGAAGACGCCAAGCTGGCCTTCGAGAAGAGCATCGTCACTGCCCTGAATGAGATAGACCGCTACTACAAGGCCATGGGCAACGCCATGCAGGTAATGGAAAATGAAAGGAAAACACTGACTTCCGCCCAGCGCGTGGAGGCCTACCGCAAGGCCCGCTACGAACTCGGAGCCGATGAACTCAAAGACTGGCTCGACGCTCTGCGCTCCCTGAACAGCTCCCAGCTGGCCGTTCTGGATGCCCGTTTCAGTGTGATATCCGCCGCCAATGCCGTTTATCAGGCCATGGGAGGACGTATCTCCGCGCGATAGATAAATTCTTCATGAGGTTGACCTTTTTTGAATTAAGAGCAAAACTCACAATGTTTGGCGGCAGTTCTCCTTCTGCCCGCTAAAATGACATTTCTGAGGATAGATCATGCGTACTTTCCGCAATCTTTCGTATGCTCTGCTCTTTCTTGCCTTCATCTGCTTTTTTTGCTTGATCTCCTTTACACAAGCCAAAGAAAGCATGCTGGTCTTCACCCTTCTGGGGGTGTTCATCGCCATGTTTTCCATGTGCATCGTGGCCTTCCTGGCCTCCCTGCTCATGTACTTCTCTTGCAAGAGCAATAACGTGGCCATGCTCAAGCGCCGTGCCGCCCGTGTCTATGGCGAGCTCCTGCACCATAAGACCCTGCTCATCACCGCCATCGACGGAGAAAAGCATGTGGCCGACTGGGGGCACTACCTCTACGACCCCGACGACTTTCCCCGCACCAAGAAGTTCCTCGGCGAAGAATACTTCCTGCTCCTTTCCTGCGACTCCTTCGCCTCGAACTCCCAGGCGGCCAAAGCCTACAACGCTTTCCGCGGCCTGCACGACGAGCTGACCACGTTCATCCGCTCGATCAACTACGACCGCACGGACTGCTCCAAGTTCCGCAAGCGTTATCGCCTCAAGACGGGCAAGGAACTCACCACCCGTACCCCTATCGAAAAGTTCTACGAACACGAACTTCTGGCTGAAACGTACGAAGGCCTCCTCCAGGCCAACGAACAGGCCCTGCGCACTGTGGAAAACCTTCTGGTGAAGATCGAACAGCTCGAAATAGAACTGGACAAGTACTACGAGGCCGGCCTGAGCTGGAAGGCCAACAAGAAGGACCTCGAAGCCCGCTATCAGATGTGGATGAACGATACTGACGCATAATCCTGACTTCTTTTGAAGCACGAAACGCCTCCGATTTTCGGGGGCGTTTTTTTATGACCGAACTCTGGCACAGGGAGACTGCATAGGCTTCCTGCCCTCCCCCTGCGCCGCTCTCAGCACTCTGGCATAGATATCGGAAAGCTGGCCGAGGGAAGGCCGTACGCCACCGGAGATGGCTTCCGGCATCGCTCCCTGCCCTCTGCCTTTCCTTGCCGCATTTCCCTTCGCCGACACGGCGAGGCCTGCGCCGCCCTGCCTTTGTACCCGGAACGCTCGACGCAGGGCGTGTGCGGCGCGTGTGCGTTCCGGCGTTCTTCCTCCTGCGTCCTGGTCTTCTTTCATCTCCTCGCTCCAGACAGGCGAATATCCACCCCTTTTCGGGCTGGGAACAGCTTTCGTCCTGATGGAATGTCCAGAAGCCCCCTCCAAAAGAAAAACAGCCCCTGACCTGTACCGCAAGGCGAAGCAGAATGCCGAGGCCGAGCAGAAAGCAGATGCCGTCTCTTGAACCGGCAGAGATGTCCTTTGAGGAAACGTCGGGGGGGATGCCCAATCCTTCTCCCGGATACGCAAAAAGGCGGCCCTCCTTTCGGAAGACCGCCTTCAAAGGCTGTGTCTAGACTGCGGCTAGATGAGCCAGTTCATCGGGATAAGCGAGAGCTTGGGGAAGATCGTGAGGAGGATGAGCATCATGAATTCCACAACGATGAACGGGAGCAGGTTCTTGACCAGTGCCGGCAGCTTGATGTTGCCGATGCCGCACACAACATAGAGGACCGTGCCGACAGGGGGAGTGATAACGCCGATGCCGAGGTTCAGGATGAAGATGAGGCCGAAGTGGTAAGGATCGATGCCAGCGTCGAGGATCAGGGGGTAGAACACCGGAGCGAAGATCAGGACGTTGGGGGTGAGGTCCATGACCATACCGATCAGGAACAGGAAGACGTTGATCATCAGCAGCAGAGTGGTGGGCGAATCCTTGAAGGGTTCGAACACGGAGATGATCTGCTGGGGGATGTCAGCGAGGGTGATGAAGTAGCCGATGGCGGTGGCGGTGGCCACGATCATCATAACGGCGGCGGTGGTACGGGCGGAAGCGGCAGACACTTCCAGCACCTTGCGGATGCCGATCTCACGGTACCAGCAGAGGCACACGATGAGGGCGTACACAGCGGCGAAGGCGCCGCCTTCGGTGGGAGTGAAGATACCGAAGCGGATACCGCCGAGCAGGAGCACGGGCATCATGAAGGCGGGAGAAGCGTCGATGAGGATCTTACGCTTTTCTTCCTTGGTGAACTTGATGTTGTCGTGGTAGCCGTCGATGCGGACGATGATGAACCACAGAGCCATCAGGGCCAGGCCGATGAAGATACCGGGCAGCAGACCGATCATGAACAGCTTGGTGATGGACAGGCCGCTCACGCAGGAGCCGAGGATGATGAAGTTGGTGCTAGGCGGGATGATGGGGCCGAGGATAGCGCCAGAGGCGATAACGGCACCGGCGCGGCCGGGGATGTAGTTCTGCTGCTTCATCATGGGCAGGAGCAGACCGCCGAGAGCGGCGGCTTCACCCACGGAGGAGCCCATGAGGCCGGCGAACAGGATGGAGGCCACGATAGCGGCATAGCCGAGGCCGCCGCGCACGCCGCCGATGAGCAGCTGGGCGAACTGGACCACGCGCTTGGAAAGGCCGCCGGCAGCCATGATCTCACCAGCGAACACGAAGAAGGGGATGGCCATCAGGGGGTAGTTGTTCGCACCGTCGAGCATGCAGGAGGCGATGGTCATCGAGTCCCACATGTCGGCATGGAACATGAGCACCATGGCGCAGAGAACGAGCACCATGGCGATCGGAATACCAAAGGCTAAGAAGAAGAAGAGCGATCCAAGAAAAAGAAACAGTTCCATACTCTCTCCTTACGAGGCCTTTTCAAGGATGGCTTCAACGTCCATCGGATCGGCCTTCTTGAACGCGGAAGCCGGAGTGCGGATGATGGCAATCAGGTCGCGGAGCTGAAGGACGATGCCGGCACCAGCCATGATGGGCAGGGTGATATTGATGAGGGCCATATTGACGTGGGTAGCCACGGCGTAGGTGTCCATGGTCTGCAGCACATAGATGATGCCGCCCTGGAGAAGCAGGGCCAGAGCAGACAGGGAGAGCAGAATGGCGATGATGTTGACCGCCTTGCGGCAGTTGCCTTCGAGCATATCGACCACGAGTTCCACGGCGATGTGCTTCTTGCGGTAGAAGGCTTCGATGGCACCGAAGAAGGTGACATAGATGAACAGGAAGCGGGCCCATTCTTCGCTCGGCGGATAGCCGGAGTTGAAGCAGTAGCGGAGCACTGCGTTGAAGAACACAAGGCCGATAATGCCAAGGAAGATGCTGGCGCAGAAGATCTGGAACGCGAACGCACCAGCCGCACTGGCCTTGCTGCCCTTGGCATCAGTGGGAGTAGCACTCATAGAGACCTCAGGGAGTATGAGCAAAAATTCACAGAAAGAAGAGGGAGCCGCGCTGTTGGCACGGCTCCCCAAGGATCAGCTAGACTTACTTAAAGCTGGCGGCCTTGTCGAAGATAGCCTGGGCGTTGGGAACGTAGGAGACCTTGCGTTCAGGATTGAGGAACATGTCCCAGGTGCGCTTAGCAGCGGCGACCATGTGGTCCTTCATAGCCTGAGAAGGTTCGGAGATGGTGCCGCCGTTGGCCTTGATTTCTTCGGCAGACTTGGCGTCCACTTCTTCCACGAGCTTCCACACGTAATCGGCGGATTCAGCGGCAGCTTCCTGCACCCACTGCTTATGTTCAGCAGGCATCTTCTGGTAGAGCTTTTCGTTGATGAACAGGGAGTGGATAACGAGGATGTGGCCGGTCAGAGTGATGTTGGGGCACTTCTCGTACACCTTGGTGGAGGTGATGTCGGCGAGGGGGGAGTCGCCGCCGTCGATGACGCCCTGGTCAACGGAGGACATAACTTCGGCGAAGGGCATGGCCTGGCCGTTGATGCCGCATTCCTTGGCGAAGGTGGTGTACAGGGTGATGTTCGGCACGCGGAGCTTCAGGCCCTTGATGTCGTCGATGGTGGCAACGGGCTTCTTGGTGTAGAAGTGGCGGAAGCCGAGGGGGAACATGTTGAGGCAGCGGAGGCCGGACTTTTCAACGAAGCCGTCGGTGAGCAGATCGAACACGCCGCCGTCGATGGCGCGGCGGGCATGGGCGTAGCTGTCATACATCATGGGGGTTTCCATCATAGCCATGGCGGGATGGAAAGCGGAAACCTGGGTACCGGTGGCGCACATTTCGATGGTGCCGCGGCGGTTGTCGGCGATGTACTTGTCTTCCTTACCGAGGGAAGAGTTGGGGTACACCTTGACCTTGTAGAAACCGTTGGACTTCTTTTCGAGAAGTTCGCCGAACTTCTTCATGCCGAGGGTTTCGGGTTCCTTGTCGGCCTTCATGCCGGCAATCTTGATGACCTTGGCGGCCTGGGCTTCACCGACGAAAGCGGAAGCGCCGAGCATCAGACCGAGAGCCACGGAAAAAGCAACGATGCGTTTCATAAGTCCTCCTCAGAACTTGTTCGACATGCCTTGCGGCATAATTATTGGCGACTTTCCCCAGAGGCAGCGGGGTGTCGGGCGGCAGAAAGCACGCGCCTCTGCACATATGTTTTCGCTGTACTATAAATCAAGGCTTTTGGCAACATTCAAGGATTTTCCTTTTTCATCTCTGAAAATCAAAACACAAAAAATATCCGGCCTCGAAAAAGGCCTTTTCAAAAACAATAATATCTAATAAATCAAAGCATTATCTGCAAACACATCCTACCCGGCGCATTTTCATGGCAAAAGAGTCATTTTCAAAAAGGAAAATTTTATAGTACGCTCTTCTCCGAAGGAGCAGACGCCGTACGCGCTTCCGGTCTTCCCTGCCTCTCCCGAGCCCCTTCCCGGCAATCTGAGTCTGCCCGCCAAAAACTAGGAACTGCCATGAACAAAGCCGACAGCAGAAGAAAGAACCTCCTGGAATTTCTGAATAAACGCGGTTACGCAACCATCGAGGAGCTGGCCCAGCAGTTCGACGTCACGCCCCAGACCATGCGCCGCGACATCAATCAGCTTGCCGATGCCGGGCAGGTCCAGCGTTTCCACGGCGGCGTAGGCATGTCGCTCGGTTCGGAAAACATCATCTACGATCAGCGCAAACTTCTTTTCACCGAAGAAAAAAGAAGGATCGCAGAACTGGTGGCCCAGCACATCCCGGACGGCGCTTCGGTGTGCATCAACATCGGCACCACCACGGAGGCCGTAGCCTACGCCCTTCTGGAAAAGAAGAACCTGCGCGTGCTCACCAACAACCTGAACGTGGCGCGCATCTGTGCCGGCAACCCTTCCTTCGAGGTCATCATCGCGGGCGGCACCGTGCGTTCGCACGACCTTGGCGTCATCGGCGTGGGCGCGGAAAATTTCATGCGCGAATTCCGCATGGATTTCGGCATTATAGGCATTTCCGGCATCGATGAGGAAGGCAACCTGCTCGACTTCGACTACCGGGAGGTCTCCGTGGCGCGCACTATCATCGCCCGTTCGCGCCGCGTCTTCCTCGCCTGCGACAACTCCAAGTTCGGCCGCCCGGCCATGGTCAGCGTGGGCCATGTGGACCAGCTCGAAGCGGTGTTCTCCAACGGCCCCCTCGACGACCGCTGGAAAAACATGCTGAAAAAAGCCGGGACCCAGCTCTACCTCGCATGAGGACGCCATGACTCAGGTAAGTTCCCTTTCCCGCCGCCAGGTCATCATCTTCGCCCTCATCACGGCCTCGCTCGTCGCGGGCGACTCCATGCTCTACGTTGTCCTGCCCGTGCATTGGAAAAACGCGGGGCTCTCCTCGCTGTGGGAAGTGGGCCTCCTGCTCT
>JAZQMJ010000411.1:0-1833 GCA_045543435.1 Mailhella sp. | reverse complement strand
CTTGGCTCACAGAACGACATGGCTACGATCCGACTTAGTCGCCGGAACCCTGAGCATTGAGGATGCCGGAGATGACTTCGTTGATGCTGGAGGTGGGGTCGCCGGAGATGGCGGCCACGGAGCGGCCGGCTTCGGCGAACTTGGCCTTCAGGATCTTTTCGGCTTCAGCCCAGGAGATGGCCTTATGCACGCCGTCGGCAGAGCGCAGGAGCGGGGTGCGGAGGCGGGAGGGGCTGACGCGAAGTTCGGCTTCGGCAGTGGCCAGAGCCGTGACGGCGCCCTTGGTGATGGCGTTGTTCTCGTCGGCCAGGGTGCGCACAGGGGTGCCCTGCACGATGCGGGCCACGAAGCCCGTGCCGGAGGGGCAGAGCTTGCTGACGGTGGGGATGTAGTCGCTGGCGGAGCGCTTCAGCTTGGGCATCCAGCCCCAGTTCTGCGTCCAGTACACGGCGTCGTACAGCGAATTCCAGATGATGGGGGAAACCACAAGGCCTACAGTGCTGCCGGCGGCAAATTTAAGAAATCCTCGTCTATCCATGATTTCCTCTCTTTTGCCTTACTTATGGCAGGTGAAGCAGGCATTGCTGGCGACGGTGTTGCCCTTGGCCATGTGTTCGGCATGGCAGCGTTCGCAATCCCACATCAGCATGGTGTTTTCGGAGTAGCCCGAAAGCCTGTTTTCCCGATAGACCGGGGGAACATCGGTTTCAGCCACGTTGAGGTGGCAGGTAGAGCAGTACGCGGCGATTTCCTTCGGGCCCTTGAGGTCGGCCATGGGGCCGAAATGCAGAGCATGGCTGAAGAAAACGTTGTCGGGCTGCTTCTGGTAGATCAGCCATTCATTTTTGATTTCACGGCCGGTCTGAACGTAGTCGTGAACGAAACGCGCTTCTTCGGGATTCTTTCCCTGAACAGTCGAATGGCACACAGCGCATTCTGCCGTGGTAGGCGCGCCGCTGAAAGTGCCGTCGGCACGTACGAAATGGCATTCCACGCAGGTCATGCCCTGTTTCTGTACATGCTCGACATGGCTGAATGCAATGGGCTGCTCCTTGGTGACCTTCATGAGGTTAGGCAGGACCCACCAGCCAAGAATGAGGGCCACGACCAGCCCCACGACAAACGCGCCCCAGCCGCTGCAGCCTTTCTTGGCCATAGCCGCCGGTGTGGTTTTGTTATTCCTCTCCTCCATCCCGATGCCTCGTGCTGGTTGAGGTGATTAAAATTGACAGCAGACGCCGCCAGCCGGAGGAGCCAGAGGGGTCAGCATGTCGGAACCGCTGAGAATAGCTTGATTTTTCTTTGGCGGTACCTATGAACTCTGTTATATTAGTTTAAAAAAACTCGGCTTGCAATGGTCAAATGCGCTTTGTTTCGGCTACTGCACAAGCTCTGCAGTATTCCCTAGCGGACAAGAAGGGTATAAAGGCTTCATAACCGCGGGATTTGTAAGGAACTTTATAGACTTCTTCACCGGATACCCTTAGCCGAATGAAGAAACTGGCATAGAAAAAAATAGTGAGTTATTTTTTTCACTTATTGCAGGAGGATAGAACCTCGTCCCTGCGCCGGGCCGGGGAGGCAGGGCCGCCATCGGATGTTCCGCCGGAGGCTTGCGTCTCTCTTTGGCTGGGTCATGCTGGCGGTTGACAGGCTCTTGCCTTTGGAAGTATCGTCTCTGTTCCTGCGGAAGGATGGCTGAGCGGCCGATAGCGGTGGTCTTGAAAACCATTGAGGTTAACGCCTCCGGGGGTTCAAATCCCTCTCCTTCCGCCACAAAGCACTTCATGGCAGTCCCCTTCAGGCGTCAGGGTCCAAGGGGACTGCTTTTTT
>JAZQMJ010000410.1:0-2230 GCA_045543435.1 Mailhella sp. | reverse complement strand
CATCCTTTCCCCCTGCACCCGCTGCGGCTACCCCACCTCCGCCGAAGTCTGCGGCGTATGCCGCATCCGTGAGGCCCTCGCGGAACGCGACTGACAGGAACGCCTCATCCTGCAACATTCGAGGGGCATCTCTGACAGCGTCTGAAAGACTTCGCCTGCAAGCGGGCGAAAACGCAGAGCCTTTGCTGTAACAAAACGTCACTTGCCTTTCCCTGCGCTTCATTTATTAATTTAAGTGAAGGACGGCGGGCAGTTCCCTTCTGCCCTCCTTCCAAACGCAAGGAGTTCGGCCATGAAGCGCCTCGCCTCTCTGTTCTGTACTGCACTGCTCTGCACCGCCCTCAGCGGATGCGCCTACGACTACTGCGGCCCTGCCGTGGGAAGTTCTGTCGCAGTCTCCTCTACTGGCGTCTATGCCGGGAGCGTATCCGTAGGGACCGGCTATTACGCCACTCCCTACGTCGTCCCCGTACTCCCTCCGCTCTGGGTACCGCCGCCGAGGCATCACCATCACTACGCCCGGCCTCTTCCGCCGAGGCATCATGGCCCGGCCTTCCGCCCCGGACCGCCTCCGCGCCCCCACGGCCCGGCACTGCGCCCCGGCCATCCTCCCCGGCCGCACGGACCAGCCATGCGCCCTGGCCACCAGCCCGGCCATCGCCCTCCTGCCATGCGCCCTGCACAGCGTCCTGCGCATAAGGGCCCAGCCGTCCGCCCCTCCCATTCCGCGGGATCCCGCCCTGCACCTTTCCAGCCCGGAGGCTTCGGCCACGGGCCTCGCGGCGGACACGGCGGCCCCCGCTATCGCTGACCTTCCTGAAAGCCCGTTCTCCCTCTGAGGAAAACGGGCTTTCTTCATTCCTGCTTCTCTGTCGCAGAAATGCCCGCAAAAGTGAATTTTATCACCCCTCTTGATACTGGCGTCCTTTTGCGTCTATGGTGAAAATAGGAAATAGTAGTGATCCGCCGCTTGGCGGCGTTGCCTTTACCGCTCAAACAGGAGGCCCCCATGCCGCAGCTTCTTTACGGAGTCTGGGACGACATCGTGTACGACAACAGAGGACTGAAGGGATATTCCGCACCCGATCTTCCCCTGGAAAACTTCGAACAGTTCAACGACGGGAACCCCATCGAGATATTCCTCAGCAATCGCGGCTTCCTCGTGTTCTCCCCCGAAGCCAGCCTCGTGCATGCCCTGTGGAAACACCATGAGCGTCTTGCCGCCGAATCCTGCGGCAAATGCACGCCCTGCCGCGCCGGCTCCCCTCTCATCGCCCAGCAGCTCGAGAAGGCCTGCCGAGGCGAACAGATAAGCTGGCCCGAACTGCGCGACATCACTGAGCAGATGCACGACACCTCCCTCTGCGGCGTGGGCCGTACCGGCACCCAGCCCCTGCTGGACGTGCTGCGCTATTTCCCCGATGCCCTCCGCGTTTCCCCCGATGCCCGCGAAGGCGGCTTCTACTCCGTCACCACCAGCCCCTGCATCGAAGCCTGCCCCAGCCACGTCAACGTGCCCCGCTACATCGACTACCTCAAGGACGGCCATAACGACCTTGCCGCCGGCGTGGTGCTCAAGCATTATCCTCTGGCCGGCTCCTGCGGCCGCGTCTGCGTGCGCTACTGCGAAAAAGCCTGCCGCCGCTCCAAGATCGACGCCCCCGTCGATATCAAGAACCTCAAGCGTTTCGCCGCCGACACGACCATAGTCCCCGGCGTCCTGAAGCCCGAACTCTCCACGCTCAACAAGAACAAGCGCGTGGCCGTCATCGGCGCCGGCCCTGTTGGCGTCACCTGCGCCTACCAGCTCCTTGAGATGGGCTACCCCGTGGACATCTACGAAGCCCACGACAAGGCCGGCGGCATGGTGCGCTACGGCATCCCCGTCTATCGCCTGCCCAAGAACGTGCTGGATCAGGAGAACGAGCTGGTCAAGGAAATGGGCGGCATGTTCTTCTTCAACCAGAAGCTCGGCCGCGACTTCCATGTGGACGACCTCTTCAAGCGCGGCTACCGCGCCGTGTTCATCGCCACCGGCTGCCCCAAGGGCGGCTACCTCGGCATGGAAGGCGAAGATACCTCCCTGCCCGGCTACGAGAACGGCATCGACTTCCTCGAAAAAGTCCACGATTCTCTGGAAGCAGGCGTCAATCCCACCATGGAAGGCGATCTCGTCATCGTCGGCGGCGGCAACGGGGCCATGGACTGCTGCCGCCCCGCCGTGCGTATG
>JAZQMJ010000409.1:0-23137 GCA_045543435.1 Mailhella sp. | reverse complement strand
GGGCAGTCGCTTGTCCGCTACCATTGGGATCTGCACCAGAGCCGCTTCCAGACGCAGTACGTCCACGCGGTGTTCGACAAAGCTCAGGTCAAGGTCGTCAAGGGGCATGACAGCCGCGACAGCGATGAGAATTTCTTCCTCACGGATGACGACCGCTCCAAGCTGACCAGGATGGCCGGCGAGATGGAAGAACGTGCCATCGTGACCAGCCGCGCCTTTGACGAGAACGGCAAGCAGGTAGGCGGCAAGCATCCGCATGAGCTGATCCGCAAGGGAGGCGATGCCGGGCGCTGGTATGTGGAAGATTACGCAGCACGGTTCTAGGAGGCGAGCATGAAGACATTTTGGAAAAAGATTACCGCCTTAGGATTCGGCGTAGCATTTTCCCTGCTTTCCGCAAACGCTGTTCTGGCCGCCGGAGAGGAAGGCTTCGACTTTACCGACTCCAAATCCGCCTCCGAAGAAGCGGAGGCCATGAACAAATTCGCCAAAGAACAGGACGAGAAGTTCTACTTGGATTCGAAGGATGTCGAACTGTATATCGACGAACTTGTAAACGATATGAACAAGGTCGCTTCCGGGCTGGTCTCCTACGATGTCGAGGACTGGCATTCGGTAAGCAAGCCCATAGTCGACTGGGCGGAAGTGAAGTTCAACATCCATCAGCTGCGCGAGAATCAGGTGCGCTACAGCACGAACAAGGAAAAACAGATACTGTACGAAGGCTGTGACGCCATCGACCGCTTCGTGGAACGATGCCTGATGCGCTATTATACCGCCTGCGACTGGAAATCGTCCAATATCCGCTTTGAACTCAAATCCACCATGGAGATGGATCGCTGGTTCGAGGAAAAGGGTGCGGAGTATATGAAGAAGTTCACCGAGATCGATAATAAGGTGAGCGATCTGATAGAGCTCTGCAAAAATTCTCCGGAAAAAGGGGTGAAGGCAGCCAACCAGTATCTGACTAAGGCAGGACTGGACAAGTATTTCCTGATCTACCCCTCCTATGCCGTAGTCCTGCGGGGACAGGGTACGTTCCTCATCGACATGGATATCCATTCCAAAAACCTCAGCAAGGAAATCATAGAGAAGCGACTGCTCCATATCGAAGTGAAAGAAGAAGAACTGAGGGTGGCACGCCTGCCCTTCCAGAAGTTCGCCCCACAGATCAAGGCTTTGCCCGCGCCTTTCAACAAGGCTTCAGGCCTCATCAGTGCCGTGGAAAAGATGGACAGCACGCTGTCTGAAGTCCTGCAGGCATATAAGGAGATACTCCTGCGCTACGGCACTGCCCGCGACCCGCGCGGCGCATTCACCCAGGGTTATCGGGACGGCTACGCAGGGACGGCACTTGAATGGATCAGATCCGCCATTACCCCGCTGAAGAACTGACAGCGCCCGCTCACCTTTTCCACTTCTTCCAGTCCAGGCCTGCCGCCCGCTGCGGCCGGCCTTCCTGATAAAACTCGACAACGGATGGATACATATGAAGAAACTGTTCAAGCTCTTTGCCGCGGCCGTCATAGCCCTCTCGCTCACGGCCTGTGTGCCTGCCGACTTCGACCCTGTGCGCTGGATGACCACGACGCCCTCCACCACCAGCTCTTCCTACGAGCCCTACTACAGCGGCCTGCCCGCCAACTACGCGGAATTCCGCGACCGCTGCCAGAGCGCCTGCCAGAGCCCCTACGGCGCGGCCAAGATGTTCTTCGATGCCGTGTTCTGCTACATGGATCCCCGCACCCGTTCCGAAGGCTCCAAGATGCTCCGCTTTGTGATGCACGAAAAGCAGGGCTGGGAGCGCAGCCCGAACTTCTCCCTCTTCGCCCAGCGTATGCGCGACACCAAGTATCAGCATATCTTCCGCAGTTTCGCCGAAGGCACTTCGCCCGAAAACGATTACAGCATGGATCCGAACAGCTACCAGCTGATGATGGGCGAACTCGTGGAAAGCACCGGCTACATGCGCCTCTTCCTGTACAGCTCCGGCGCGGACAGCCCCCGCCCCATCTGGGTGAAGCAGTTCGACGACGGCCTCTGGTACGTCATCAATGTGGTCAGCACCTATGCCGGCGTGCGCGAACCCTACAGCGCCAAGAACCATTACGGCCACGACGCCACCTATGACGGCTACCGCCGCTAAAGCGTAGAGATAAGGCTCAAGAAAAGCACTGGTCAGAATTTCTGGTCAGTGCTTTTTTATTGGGGAAGAGGTATTTCTTGCGGAAGGAAGTAGGGAGGCCGAATCAAGAAACTTTTCAGCGGAGTGGCCTTTTCCGTTCACGCTGTTTGGAATGGAAGCCCCGAACAATGGGGGACAGGTGGGGGACAAAATTGGAAATCAGGCTCGAGACGGATAAAATTTCAATGTGTAATATATTGGTATTGCAAGGGATTTCTAGTTTTAAAAATCCAAAATACCCACAAAAATACCCACATTCTGAAAATATTTTGGTGGACGTTAAAACAGCCTGCTGGACGAATGGACCGGCAGGCTGTTTTTGTTAGATGAGGCCCTAGTTAGCCAGCACATGCCCCGACCAATTAAAAGTATGATTTTTAATTGGTCGAAACATTCGTTCTAGTAAAGGGTTTACTCATGAACTTTTCTTGTCACGAAAAGCCCTTGTCCTTCGCTAACTCAGAAAGCTTTTCCAGCAATGGACTTCTGATTTTCTCAGCCTTTTTGATAAGCGCAGAAGCCTGTCGAGTTTCGTTGTTCATGAGGCTTATTTCTTCACCTTTGACCGTCACAACAAGACACGACGGAAGTTCATCATATCTGTGCACCCTCAGTATTTCCATGACTCCCCACTGGGGAGCAATGTCTTCAGAGGCGTTGTAGCGAAGATTTCTCAGATGAGCTCGAACCTTATCATCTGGATTTTTCAAGTGCGGAAACTGGGAAATCAAACTTACCAACTCAGTATAGCCTGGCTGTTTTTCAACGATAAACCTGTTTACAGCAACAGCTCCCCCATCCTCAGACAGAAAGCCATTTACTCGGTAACTGTCACTTGAATAGCGATGATGTTTTGCTTTGGGATACTTTTCAAATAACTTGGCCGGGCAAAAAAACTTAGGCATATCTCCTCCTATATTTTTAGGAGCCAGAATGGAAAATTCAGGTATACCCACTATCTCTTAGCTATCAACCTAACTCGTAAATCCGTACTTCGCTTTTCTGTTCACACTCGGACAATACTTTTTTCAGGAAAGAGATACCATCCTTCTGAAGTGTTCGGATCTGGCATTCCCAGACTATAATGATGTTCCAGTTCTGCTCGGTCAATTGTTTGATGTTTCTGGTATCCCGTTCCTGATTAGCACTGAATTTTGCCTGCCAGAACGCAGTGTTGGATTTAGGTATCGTGGCATACCGGCATCCCTGATGACGATGCCAGAAGCAGCCGTGAACAAGAATCACAGCCCGATAGCGTTTCATAACAATATCAGGATGCCCGGGCAGTTTTTTATCGTGTAACCGGAAGCGGTACCCCTCTTTGAAAAGCAGGGAGCGCAGTATTTTCTCAGGGGCGGTATTCCGCCCCTTAATGTTTGACATGTTCTTTTTTCGTTGTTCGGGAGTCAGAACATCTACCATTGTCGATCCTTGATGATGCTGAAGCTTCAGCTGACAGTCTTATTTCTTACAGATCACAGAGGTCTGAAAAAAATCCGATAGTTCTGTCCTTCAGATCGCCCACCACAACCCCTCTATCCAGAAGACGGTTGCCACATTCACAGCAGGTCTCGGGAAGGAGTGCACAGTTGTGGCATGCCGCAAGATTACACGATTCCGGTCCCTGTCCGAGGGACTGGATACAGACTGGATCTGACGAACACCAGGCGGCGTTACGGATGGCATTACAGATCGTATCTTCGAGCCTACTCTGTTCTCCCTGACGGACAAGGCCGCCGAGAGAACCTTCAGCATCTCCTGATGCGGTATATATCAGCACACCATACATGCCGAATTCATTAGAAGTTTTCTCACAGTAGAGTCTCTCCCGGATGGAAGAACTTCCATAACCGCATTCGAAGCTGAGCTGATTGATCAGAAGATGGGCGAAAGTGTGAAGCAGAATGAAAGCCGGACGCAATTCGTCTTCTTCATTGTTGCTGAATCTGGATTTTCTATAGGCTTCTCCAAGAGATTTTACTCTTGCCTGAACCGCAGACTTTTCTGCCCATTTCTCCACGGCCTCTCCATCGAATTCAAAGAAAATGCCTTCCCCCTGTACCTGAATAGCGGGCAGCCAGTTTTCCTGACCAAGACGCAGCATCTTCTTTCTTTCCGAAATCGGCATCGGTGTAGGCTCTACCCGGGAAAACCCGACAAGGGCCCGGGTTTCCTTAAGTTTATGAACAAGGGATATACTCTTAAAATATCTCCGGATTACAGAATCATACCATGCGATTGGATGATTTATGGAATGAAAAGGCTGTTTAGGACTTCCACTGCTTTTTACAAGTACATTATATTCAGCCTGCCTGTAGGCATCCTCAGATATTTCCTCGGTAACACCAGAAATATTCTCCAGACCTTTTTCTCTTGCCAGAAAAGCCTGATAAAGAGTTTCGGCATCAATTTTGTTATTAGAGGCAAGATAATCAATAATTACCCTGTTCCATTCGCCATTAACTCTCGAGGCATTGAGAGTGTCATAATTGTCATCAAGTATGGCGATGATTCTTTTGCTGGTCTTTTCGTCATCGGTAGGGATATAGATGGAGCTCCGGGTATCAGCAAACCAGACGTTTGTAGCTCCCCTAAGGACCAGCTGCAGGGAGTTCGGATCAGCTGAACAGGGGGTTGTTTTGTCATCGTCAATGCCGAGCCAGGGCTTTGCTCCTTTGCACCGATAACCAATCTTAGCCAGTGCGCCGGGGCGCTGGGCTGCTGCAATGGATTTTTTTACTCCGCAGGAACACTCATAGAAAATGCCGCTGAGAGAAGCAGATGCACCACCGGTACTCCTGCGTATCTTGCAGGTCCCACCGTTTTCAATCGGCTTATACACATGGCCGGTTCCTTCATGCAGCCATTCGGCGACTGGAAAGTCGTCGATATGTCCGTTGGGACATATCAGGATAAAACGTTCCGGTATCAGTTTTCTCCTGCGCCTGAACGAAGGGTTACATGTTCTTCCGTTAGACCATGGATAGCAATCACATTCCGGTTGCTGCTGGTAAAACGTCGTTTTCTCCATACTGCCACAATGAGGACAATAGTGCCATCTGGGAAAACGTACTGCCGGGATCTCCAGGTGACAGTTATTCCGATCGGCATTGTTCTCCCTGTAATCAGGGGGCCAGCGTAATTCCTTTACGCCAAGTCGCTGCTGCAGGCGTTCATCTTTTATGATAAAAGGCGCGGGATCGTTGTACCTCCACATGTCCAGTCCGGCAATCATCAGAGACTCATCGTTGGGGAAAGGAACAATTGCCCCGACTCCCCACGGACCGATAAGAGCACTTCTTCTCATCGTTTTATCTGCCATTATTCAGTCCTCATATGATGAGTATCTGTTAAGAAGAACACGGGCCTCACAGGAGGCATCGACATTACGCATAGATGTCGGAGTTTCAATACCTTTCTTCCCCCATGCCTCACTGGGATGCGAACCTGCCGGATACATAAGTGGCAGAGCATCCGCGTAGGAGCCATCAGGATTCCTTTTAGGTTCCCATCTTTTGGGCTTCCAGTCTTCCCAGTTCCGCATGAACGCCTCCATTTCCTCCAGGGTGGCCTCAAGGGCATCACTGTCGATAGCGGCGACTCGTTTTTCTATGATGTTACGGACTCTTTCATAAAGTTCGTCATCGGGAATCCGAGGATCTCCATAGAACTTGGTATCACTTTCCAACCGCATCACCCCCACCATGACCGCGTGCAACGCCCGTTCTCGTACAGGAGCTGAGAAAGGTGTAACGCTTGTAGGTTCAACATGGCAATATACCTTGGAGTGGTAGGAGCGGAAATGTTCATAGTGGGATTTATCCCTCGGGCGTCCCGGACGATAAAGTACAAAGACAACTCCGGGAGCATCTTTGGCATTACGTCCCACACGGCTGGTTGCCTGAATATATTCCGACGTTGTCTTCGGCTGGCCGGAAACCGTCATCAGGCCCAGTCGAGGAACGTCAAGACCAACGGAGATCATGTTTGTTGCCAGACAAATATCAATAGGATGTTCAGTTACTCTTCCATTCTCATCCGTGATTCCCGGGTAAGCGATTCCGAGGCTGGTCAGACTGGATGTTACCTCACTGCCGGAGATACGGCTTGTAAGTTCTTCATCCCTCCAGATGTACCGTCTGCTGTCGCGGTATTCCTCCCTAGTCTTAAATCTCTTATCGGTAAAACGACGCTTATACATGACGTCAAGGTGCTGATCGATGTCTGCCCGGATCCATGTAGCAGCCTGACCTAGTTCCCTCAGGCTGTTGTAATAGCCCATATTGGTCCAGTAGGGATCTCGCTCCGATTCCTGTTCGACCTTCATGGCTTTTGCCCCATAAAGTAACGCCGTATATAGACGAATAGCCGTCGTGGCATCCGAAGATGATCCTGTAGCCAGTATTCCGACATAGCGACGGCCATTCTGAGTCCTGTCTTCTTCTGCAAAGAAGGAATTGCCGGCATCCAGACCGGCGGGAGGAAACTGGAACACCTGATCTCTGGAGCATCCGTACAATGCGTGGCACTGTTCCTTTGCCCGGCTGATGGTTGCTGTAGAGGCTACAATCTTGGGACGGATTTCTCCGAAGTCCGTTCTGAAAGTACAGAGTTCATTTATCAGGGTCTCATAATGTCCGACCATGGAACCAAGAGGACCAGAAATCAGATGCAGTTCGTCCTGAATGATCAGATCTGGTGAATTTTTCTTCACTCCTTCTTCAAAACCGAAGATTTTCTGAGCCTCTGGTCTGAACGGAAGCATGGCAAATTTATCTACGGTGCCGAGCAACAGGGTCGGCGTTTTTTCATAAATGCTTTCATCCACCACATAGAGCGGTAGATCTTCATTTGAAAAATCACAGTTGCTGTTACTGCAGCGGAAAGCAAAATCAAAAGAGCGTGACTTTGTTCTGAATTTTCTGTACCCGGGAAGTTGAGGATGGGCTGGTCCCATCTGGGCGCCACACCACGGACATTTCAGGATCACAAACGGATTATTCTTGGTAGGATCCTTATAGAGTTCATTATAGGCTTTGACTGCATCATCCATTTTATTCGGTGTGGTTGCTCCACCAACCCAGAGGCCTATCGTTATTCTGTTTTTTCCGAAAAGCGTTACGTTTTCCCTGCGGATCTTCTCGCAGGCACAGATCATCGATGAGGCTCGTTCATACTGCTGAGCCGTAAGAAGTCTCAGTGTATATCGCATCAGGATGGCAGTCCCGCTGTCATCCTTGTCGAGCATACGTCTCATGAATATCGTATAGGCAGAAAGTCCGAGATAGGCTTCCGTCTTGCCACCACCGGTGGGAAACCATATCAGGTCCACGATGTCTCGTTCTTCAGAGTCGCGGACATACATGGAATGCAGATTCATCAGAATGAAGGCAAGCTGGAAAGGTCGCCACCTGCCATAGCGCGCTTTATTGCCTGTCCAGGTATCCTTGTCGGCAACGTCAGGAAGACGAACCGGAGAGATGAGACTTATGCCTCCGTTTCCATCATCCTCCCATCGCTGAAGCGGCAGGCTGTAGTGAAGCTGCTGCATCAGCATGGCAAGATTCATATATTGAAAAGCGGTCCGGACAGTCTCATTCTGCTCGAGAAGCTTCACCCCCTGTTCCATACGGGAAAGGCAGGTGTGGCAATTATCAATATGGCGCTGGGCGGTCGCGACATATTCTGAGCTTAATGCATCCTTTGTCTTGTACAGGCTATCAATCCATTCACCGTATTTTGCACATAGCTGACGCAGTTCGAGTATGGTGTCATGGAAATTGCCAAGAGGGCTCATCTTCTGCATTTCAAGAGACACCCCTTCAATGGCACTCGGAACTATCGGCTTGATATCATACCTGGGAAACGTAGCGGTGGAAATCCATGTCACCGGTTCATTGTCATCCCAGTCTGCGGCAGTCCCGTGTCCGATGGCATAATTATGGACATTACGGTAGAGCAGTTGGTTGGACAGATAATCCTCGTCCCTGGTAATTTTCCGTCCTTCTGCCAGAGGGGAAAAGCCTTTTTCAGAATACAGAACAAATTTAGTCTGAAAAAAGCATGCATTATACTCAATTCTCCCCTTACATTCCTTGGTATTTTCAAGAGTAAACGTATATATAATGTCATTACCGACTCGATAACGATATGTAACGTCAAACTGAAGGCCGGTATCTTTGATGGGAATTTTGCATATTCCCTCCTCAGAGGAAGGAAGGGGGATCGTTGCACCGTCGTTATCCCATTCGATTGAACTTCGCAACCATATATCTTTCTTTTTTTCGTCAACAATTTCGATTTCTTTCTTATATATTCCAGCATAAATTTTTACATGAATGAAATCATCTTCTTTCAGGGAGACCGTAAGACTCATTGCTGACTGCCGATACGCATTTGAGCGGTTGATCAGCTCTTCGGCATCCTCAAGAAATTCCTGAATATCTCCCGATGTTTTTCTCGACGGAGCTATCTCACAGGTACTTTCTTCATCAGACTCCAGACCTGGGTATTCTACTTCGGCAGGTTCGATATTTTCATCCTTTGCCTCCCGAGGGTAGAGAATACCCGCTATATATCTTGTCAGAGGAGGATCGGATTTCAGAATTTCCTCCCCATTGGGTTGAACCATGCCGGGCCAGTCTACAGGATCAGGTCCGATGAATTCTTTTTCCACGAACTCAATAAGCTGATCGCGTCTTGTATCACTCATTTCAACATTCTCCTGACCCAGAGCTGGTCATACTCTTTTTTAGCTGCCTCGGATTCCAAAACGAACAACGCAGAACAGGCTCGACTGAGTCCGACATACATGAGTTTTTCCGCAGAAAAGTCCTCGATATCCGCCAGAATGATAACGGTCCTTTCAAGACCTTTGAAGGCCTGTATCGTGCAGAAAGTTATATTCTTGTTTTCCCTGACCTTGAAATTTTTCACCACGTATCCATCAAGCATGGATACGACGGAATCCTCTCTTTTCCGGGGAGACAGAATAGTGATTTTTTCCGGGGAAACATGTGGTTCAAGTCTGTCAAGCAGGGCTTTCAACTCCCTGCACTGACCAGACATCGATGACCAGGTGATATACTGAACCGGCGGTCCATCTACTCTGGTCCAGAGTTCGCTGGGAGCCTTGAAACCCGTTACTATTTCAATTTCCTTGCAGATCTGTCTGGTATTTCTGCAGTTGATCGTCAGTTTGAACCGGATGAAAGAGGCGTGTTCTTCAAGCTTTTCCACAAGTTCTTTTCCGGATACTGCATCTGCGTATATGGCCTGCATGGAAAAATCTCCGAACATGGTCCAGCGGCCTCTTGATAACCCTTTCTTCAAACTTGCGTTCATGACCTCAAGATAACTGTCATGAATAAGATCCTGAGCTTCGTCGACAAGAATGATGTCATAAGGCTCATCATTTTCCAGCAGGGCCAGCACCGCCGCTTCAGGAAGCTCCTCCCGGTAGTATTTCTGAAGTTTTTCCTGATCGTCGGGATAGCTCGGAAGCAGATCAGCCTCTTTTGCGATCCGCGTCATATACTTATGGAGTGTGCCCACATAATGAGGACGTACGGATTCAGGCATGTCATTGAAATAATCTTCCAGCCAGTCCGCAAGGTTGGAGTTGAAGCAGAAAAGAGCCACCCGCTCTCCCTGAGCTGCAAATCGTTTGACGGCTTCTATGGCCAGGAGAGTCTTACCTGTTCCTGCTGGTCCCTGAATCAGGCATCTGTAATTATCATCAAGCTGATCCAGACAGCGGTATTGTTCCTGCGTCAGGGCAATCAGAGCCTCATCGGTATTACGTATCTGAACACCCATTGAGACTGCATGATCAAAATCTCCACGGAGGATCGAGGCCATGTATCTGACCGCCGCGGCATCAGGTAGTCTGGAGCTGCTGACTGGTCCGTAGTGATCTTCCCAGTTTGCCTTCGTGTTGTCTGCCAGTCGCTTTATGAACTGCCTGACATTACTGCCGTCACGAACATCGAAGACCTGCCACTGTTCCTCATCAATTCCGGAGGTGTTATACTCGATGTCGGGAAACATCACCCCATAACCGAAAAGTACATTGGGGATGTTACGATGTTCAATATCGACACGTTTCTTCATGGCATCCACAATACTGTAGATGCCATCCTTGGCCTGTTCGAACGGGCCGCGTGGCTTGCTGTTCGTTACACCGTACCTGTTGGTAAAATACCAGATGCCGTTTTCACGTCTGAGGCGACCACCTTTCACCTCAAGGGCGAATATGCCAAGCTGAGGAGCAAGAACAAGAAAGTCTGTTTCTCCATATACGACTTTATTATGTGTCGCAATTCCAAGAGAATGCAGCACAATCCACTTATCTGTACCGGGAGCAGACCTGAACCATTCAAAAATCTTTCTCTCTGCATTGGACTTTATTTCGGGAGAGATTACAGGCGGGATCATAATAGCCATGACATGCCCCTTATTCCTCAATGATGTGATTGGTGTTTGCCGCATCGACTATGACAGGTGCACCGATATCAATTACCTTAAGGATACGGACGAGGCCGACATCTTCAATCTGCATTTCTATGGGTGCCCAGATGTTGAACGGATCGACGTCGCCATGTTCTTTCAATGCCGCTACAACCTTTTTCTTCAACAGGATGGAAAGCTCCTTGCCAGCCTGAATATGCTTTGCCTTGACAAGCTGTGCTGCTTTATAAACATGATCCAGCTTTTCCTTCAGGACTCCGCAATCTGTGGCTCGTGCAATATGCTCAAGATCCTGTCTGCTCTGAGGCGCTATCATGTCCTTTTCGGTAAGCCATGCTCGTACTGCCTGATATCCCCGGGTACATCCTGCTTCCTGGAGTCTCTTATAAATTTCATCATGCGAATGAAATACTGAAGCCTTTGCTAGTGATTCCTTCCATAACGACGCAAGCGCCCGTTGTTCCACTCTTCCTTCTTTTGCGAGCAGAACATCAGCCATTTCCATGACGAGGTCCTGATCAGATACGCGCACAACGACGAAATCACCTATGCGCAACTCGCCGGGAAGTTTGGTCTCTATCTTTTCCTCATCGTGCTCTATGATATTACTTGCAACGATAATCTTATGGCTGACTTTGTAAAATGCCAGATATCCGCCGACATAGTTGACGGGAACAGCTTCAGCAGTTTCACATACAGAGCGCTGACCTTCATTCAGCGTATACTGTCTGTACTTGTTTTCTCGAAGAGTCAGCTCTATTTCTGCATATTCATCAGACGACGTGGTTTCTTCATCTCTGACAGGAGAGGATATGAAGTTGTCCGTGGAAATCACAACATCTTCTGTTGTAAAGGATTTCTGAATCGTAGTGAGATTCTGTGAATTGTTCAGTGAGGAGTTCCATTTTGAAACAGTATAATTCTTCCATCTTTTCTCGTAGTCATATAACAGGACAATATAATATTCAGTATTATAACTGAAAAGTATCTTTCTCATAATGGCACGTTTCAACCATCCGACAATAATGGTGATTGAAAACATGTCTCCAGGCAACAGGTAATATTCAGAGGGATAAAAAGTTTGTATTTCTGTGCCAGGTGCATAATTTCTGCACCATTCATCCCAGTATGTCTGGACTCTGTCCTTATTGCATCGCTCAGAAACCACGAGTGCAACTCTTGAAGGCTGCTTCGTGGCCAGAAACTGAGCGAGCATCGTATTTTTCAGCAGAACAAACTCTTTATCATATATGCGCTGAATATAGTTGATAATGGAGCGGTAATCCTCATACATTTTCTGTGAAATATATTTCTTTTCATCTTCCAGCAGGCCGGAGCATTCGCGTACCACCTTTTCAGCCTGGAGGAGTTGTGCGTCGTCGAAAGGAACAGTTTCCCACAGTGCGGTAAATGCAAGGGAAAAAAGCAGCTCGAAAATCTTTATCATGTGCGAGGAAGATTCCGAGGTTTCCTTACGATGGGTATACAGCAGGCGTATCGCGGTACCAATTTCACTTCCTTCTGCAATACAATAGTCCAGCTTACGCATGGCACAGTTTTTAATTTTCCGATCTGAATTCAGCGAGACCGCATTATAAAGCGTTTCCGGGATACTGTTTCTATCCCATCGCCATATATTGAAACCACGTTTCTGGAACAGATCGAGGTCAAAGGAATTAACCACATCGGTCACACATGTGATGGGAACTCCCAGACGTATCAGTTCGTCAAGAGCATCCATCTGCGTCATGAGTGTATTACCATTCGATGCATCAATAATGATCGACTGAATATCATTCCCTTTGGAGGACGCCGCTGAGACAGCGTACAGGTCTGATGCAAGTACTATTGCTGGCTTGCCTCCCAGCTGCCCTGTACTGATATTCCTGACATTGCCTTCGAAATCTGTCTGTCCTATGAGGACAAGATCTGAAAAGGCCTTACCAGAAAGGCTGCACGCTTTTATCAGCTCTTTAGTGTGAGTGATGGACGTCATATAGAAAATTGACTTGTCCATATGTGTTTTGAAGTTGTTCAGAATAGATAGAAAATAATCCTGAACAGATCTGCTTTTGAACTGGCGCTTTGCCTCATTAACGGCAGCTTCGTATTTTCTGTATTTATTCAGTCTCTTGGCATCAGTTCTCTGAAAGAAAGGAAAATTTTCCGGTCGCGCGATCACATCGGCATCTGCAAGTCTGATCTTCATGCAGTTCATATCTTTATAGACTTCAAAACCTAGAAATTCGACGACAGCATCTCCTATTCGCAGATGTTCACCAGGAGTGAAATCTTCGGGATTGTAGGATCCGTCAATACGGCCGGTAGATATATTGTGCAGAAGTTTTACTATTGTAAAAATAAATATGGATTGAATTCTTTCAGGGAAAACAAAAATGTTCAGTCGGCCCTGATTCTGCTGCATTTTATCCAGCATCATCATGCTTGATTTTATTATTGGAGGAATACCGGTAGTACTTATTCCTCCATCAAGCGAGAGTTCAAGTCTTCCATACTTGAGCTTATGGGTCATACCAATAAGATGATCAATGAATTCTCGCCATTTCAGCATATAGAACCTCAATCCCGATTATATATTAAATCCCTTCTTGCTGGCTTCACGGTAGGCCTTCATGGCTTGGACAGCCTGCTTGATGCTTGGGTTCTGCCCCTTTGCTGCCAGTCGACCGATAGAGAAGATCAGACTTCTCATCCAGGGCTGGAAATTATTCGTCTCCTTTGCCCAACGGGATAAGGCAAACCATGTTTCGGCCGGAATTGCTATGACCTCATTGATAAGATCGTGATCTTCCTTTGTCGGAGACTCGATGCTTCCAGTCGCAGGTAAGGATCCTCTGGTCGGTTGTTCGACAGAAATCAGTTCAGCCTGAAGATCAGCACTGATGGCATATTCATGTTCCTGAATCTTTTTCCAGCACTGCTCCTTCTTACACCATTCGCCTACATTCGCGCCCCCGGGAGGATTCACGATGGCCCGTTGCACGAACCTGGAGATCTCGACAATTTCCCATTCAAGTGCTCTGGTAAGCGCCTGCTCCTTCCAGATGCGCCCAAGGTCAATCTTCTGAGCGGCCTTATAAGAAAGGAACGCAAGTGTATAGGTGACGATGTTGGCGCGATAGCCTCCATACTGCTGTTTCTGAACAAGCTTTTCCGTCTGACGGAAAAGAATCATCTTTGCGATCAGATTATGATAATACTTCTCGTCAGGTACAAAATTTCGATGTTCCTTCAGACGCAGCATGAATCTGTTGAAATTTTTCTGAGCGCCTTCACTTACCCAGTATGGAAGCTGATCCCAGGTATTCTCACATTTTGCCAGATCAGTCTTGGTAAACAGCGGGTGCTCTTCCTTATAGTCCTTCTTGCGTCTGGTGGTCGTTTCGCGTGAAAGCATATCGGCGTATTGTCCGCGAGCACGCTCGTAGAACCAGTTCTTGGGCTTAAGGCCTCCCTGCGCCGGGGCCCATATTGTTCTGGACAGTTCTTCGATTCGTCTGTGGAAAGGATCGTTTGCCGAAAAATCGGCAATCTGAACCTTATTCTGAGTATTGGCAAATGTAGAAATTCTTGGAACTATCTCATCCATCATTTCCGCAGACTGAATCACGGAAAGCTTCATCTGAACATAGACTTTGGAAAGGTCAACACCGTTTTTCCTGTCATTTCTTGCATTGAAAATGGAGGCTGTAGTCTGTCCGCCATTAACAATCTGCATATCCCGGATACTTTTTATAGAAGGTTTTCCATTTTCGTCGCGTACTATATTCACACTTTCTGCGGTAACGGAAATACCATTATTATAGGCGAGAAACATATCAGGCTCTGTGCGTAATGTATCCCTGATTCCTTTATTTACGTTTCCTTTCACCTGGAGAAATGAACGTACATTCTTTTCAAGAAGTCTGTCTCTGAATTCATCATAAAGTGATGCCAGAATTTCTCCATTGAGAATAGCAAGATAAACACTGTATTTATCGCTTGAAGAATTCTCAATGCAGGGAATGAGCATCTTGAATTTTTCTTCAAAGTCAATTTCAATGGTTTCTCTCATTTTTCCAGAAGAAACACATCGATGAAGTCTGTCAATATCCCAAACATGAAAAGATATTTCTACTCCGCCAAGAGTAAGGTTTTTAAATGGAATGGGCTTGACCAGTCCGTTTGTCAGCGCACAAATCCTGACAGTTTTTATATCCTGTCTGTTCTGGAAAATTGAAATTGCAAATTCATATGTATCGTTGTCTTTTTGAAAAGCTGTATACAGATCATTGATCGCACGATGATACAATTCAAGGGCGCGTTTGATTGCCACATCGATCTCACTCTGTGGGACAGAGCGAGGCTCGTCGCCTGCAGAATAGATACTGACAAAAATATCAATATTTTCACAGTCTTCAGAAAAGGCATAGGCATTCAGCTGTAGTCCCCGCCCTCTGAATGGACAGATGACGGGGGTCGTCACCTCGCCAGCATCTTCCAGATACTCCAGCATTACCGAAGTAAGAAAATCTTCGGTGGTCCAACCGCTGGTTTCTCTATCCACGGCGATAAGAACTTCTTCCATGAAAAGACGATAGAAGCTTGTCATTGATTGAATATCAGCCATCGCTTTCACCCTGTTCGAAATATTTCAGCAGCGCGGCTGCTATGCGGTGGGCCAGACACACCGGGACTGCATTGCCAATCTGCTTGTAAGCGTAAGTTCTTGAAGGTTTTCCCGTTATGGATTCAAAATAATAGTTGTCTGGAAAAGTCTGGAGTCTGGCTGCCTCCCTGGGCGTCAGTGATCTGTTCTGTGCAATATCAGGATGGATATAGTAATGCCCGTCCCTCGAAATATGGGCAACGACAGTCTGTGAATATGGGAGATTCTTTGCAACCACCTTGAACCGGTCAAGAAAACTTCTGGTATTATTATGAGAACGGAGTCTTTCCGGAAGATCCGTGTACTCTATCCTCCGCTGTTTTCTATCCCAGTTATCCACGGCAATCCGGTATATCTCCAGATCCTGACAGGTATGAGGCCTGGCCTGGTGCAGAGTTACAGGTTCTGCATCAAATTCCTTGATTGCAGACTCAAACAGATAGGTCCCATGGTAAGGATACGTCTTCACCGGAGTGAAAGAACCTCCTCCGGCCTTGATCTCCGGAAGGTCGCAGAAGATTTCCTCAACCTTATATCTGTTTGCATCAGGCGGTATCTCTGGATAAAAATTCATCCTTGACCCACGGCACCCGATGAGAATGATTCTTTTGCGGTTCTGAAGTACACCGTAGTCCGAGGCATTCAACAGGCGAAGTTCCGTGCTGTAGCCGCTGTCGCTGAAAAGTTTGCGCATATTTTCCAGATGAAGAGAGCCATCCTCATCTTTTGCAGATAGCAGTCCGGCAACGTTCTCAAAAACAAAATAGGAAGGTTTATACTTCTTTAGAAATTCTGCGTACAATCTGTAGAGATAATTTCTTTTATCTCCCAGCATTTTATTTTCAGATCTGGAACGCCCTGCAAGCGAATATGCCTGACAGGGAGGGCCGCCAATGATCAGATCGAGCTTCTTCCCGGCAAGCATTTCATCAATTTTGGCAAAAATTACCGACAAGGTTTCTTCTGAGATTTCATAATTCAGTATTGTGTCTAAAACGTCCTGAGGCGTTTTTTTATAAAATTCATCCCGAGTGATCTCTCCATTTAAATACTGATTATATATCTGAACCTTCTGGTTCTTTTTCAGCCAGTGATAAGCTGCTCTTGTTTTCAGAGTGTAGCATGCCGCGATGTCCATCTCCACATGGGCAACAGCTGTATAACCGGCTCTGAGGAAGCCTTCTGACAAGCCTCCAGCACCGGCAAAAAGATCAAGAAACCTTGGCATCACCTGCTCTCCACTGATATGCATCCGACCTGCTTTCCGTCTGTGCAGGATCTTCTCCAGTACGTCCTGTTTTTTCTGGAGAAGAACTCCTCATCCATCCTGCGATACTTGCCTTTGTGGCAGGTGTGAGTTTTCTGATGGGGAATACTGATTCTTTTCTTTTGTTATAATGTAAGCTAGTGCAAGGCAATACGTCTATCTCGCTTTTCAGTACGGCTTTGACAATTTTCTCAACGCCTCCACCACCTGTTCGATCATCTCCTTCACCTTCTTAGCGCCGATACCTCCGACTGCCGCCGCTTTGATGAGGTCGGCATCCGTGATATTCCGCCCTTTTCCGTTCACCGTAGAACAGTGCTCGCCATTGATGCCCGTGCAAGGGGTGAGGTCGTAGGCAGGGGAGAGGTGCCAGCGGTGGTCGGCGTCCATGCAGAACGAGAAGTTCTTGGTGTGGTCGTCCTGGTTGCCCGCCTTTACGTTGAAGATCATGAGCCGCACCATGCGCTCGACCTCGCGCTTGTCCTGCGTGAGGCTGGCTGTCAGTCGGATGAGGTTCTCGTAATCGAGGCTGGGGAAGCGATGCGAGGCGTGCAGGAGTCCGCAGGCCGTGTGCGTGTGAATCTTCAGGCCGTTGCGGCGGTCAAAGCGGCGGATACCGAAGTAGCCTGCCCCGTCCTTTGAGGGAAAGAGCCGCGTTTCCGGCATATCCAGCCCGGCCAGACGAGCCGCCAGCGAGTGCCGGTACTCCACCAGCCCGGCGTCCGGGCGGTCTTCCAGTGCGCGGAATTTTATGATCCACGGCTGAAGCGTGCCGTCCTCGTCAGGAATCGAAAGCATGATCTTGGGACGAGCGCCTGCGAGCGAGCCGTTCAGCCGCAGGAGGTCGTCGAGGTGCTCGCCGTGGTACTCGCGTTCGCCCAATATGCGGCGCGACTCCTCGGCCAGTGTGTCGAGATCGAGCGAAATGCCGTCCTCGTCGGAGGAGGCGTCTGGTTCGTATTCCAGCGCACCCATGGCGTTGCGCCCCACGAGCGTCAGGCGTTCCAGCGGGCTGGCCTGCGCGAGGGAACGCCCCTTTTTTGCCAGTGCGCGGTCGAGCAGAAGCAGGCCCCAGCCGTCGGGAAGGCTGTCGTTGAATACACCGAAAAGGCCGTCGAAGGTCTGCTTGTCGTCGAAGAACCTTCCGGGGCGGAGCGGCAGGAAGTACGGGGAAAGCGGAATGCCACGCTCCAGAAAATCTGGATGATACTCGAAAAGAATCCCCTGTTCTGTCTGCGCAAGAATGCCGACCGGAATATGCATACCAAAATGATTGAGGAAAACGCGGACTCTCATAGACTCTCCTTGGCGGGGGCTTTTTTTCTGCTTCGCTGACGGGGACGTGGTGCTTCTTCGAAGAGAGAAACTATCTGCAAGGGACGGAAAAGTGTGGAGAATTCTTTCAGTTCTCCGAGTACGAGGGCCAGCTCAAGGAAGGCACGAAGCGATATTTCTCCCGTCGTCTCGAAGCGCCGCAGACTTCCAAGACTTATGCCGGAACGCTCCGCGAGCTCTGCCTGCGTGATATTCAGTGCCAGTCGGCGGGCCTTCACCCTGGCGGCAAGCTCGCGCTGGGTATCGGATGGAGTCTGGAGTGCTGGATGAATATTCATACTGTATCCTAAGTGTCAATATTTGAGTATTAAATTACATCTCTAATTGCTAATCGTCAATATATAAACTGTAAATTTCAATATCTTTTGGGGCGTGATTCTCAAGATGGCAAAAAAGGTGGTGAGGCGTTCCAGTCGAAGGCCAGAACGCCTCACGCTTCTTGATGGGGTTATGGGCCAAGAGAATTCCGAGTTGTTGGCTGGCGGTCCTCGTGCTGATCGGTACTGGATACGCGGACGTATCCGTAAACCTTCCCCATAGGCGAGCTCCTTGCGGTTGTGGTAAGGCGACACGGTTATTCCGTCTCGCTGGGCGTGGCGGGAGCATGGTCAGTCGCAGGAGTGGCGGGCTGGGATGCAGGCTTCTTTACGCGGCGTGTGGAGCTGGCCTTGCCCTTCTGGGACATCTCCTGCTCCATATCGTGCATGTACTTGGAGAGGGTAGAGAGTTCGATGTACACTCTGTACTCCCTCAGCTTTTCAGCTATTTCTCTGGTGGTGAAGCCACGCTTTTTCATGTCGCGAAGCGTCGGATAAAGGGCGCGGATGGCTTCGCGGAACGTCATTTCGTGATTGCCTTCAAGCGTCTTTTTCTCGTGCTGAAGATTGGGAAACTCCGCTACAATCTTGCGGAGGATTTCAGTATTGGGAGACATAGTGTGTTTATTCCTTTCGACGGCTTTCTCACGTCGGGTTAGAGGTTCACCGATTCCCGGTCGAGCGGGACGGTCGCCCACGTTTTGCCCATGCAAAACATAGTGGGTTAAGATTTTAAAAAATTAAATATAAATATTTTATATAGATAGTTTGCATATTGAAATTTAATACCCCCAAAGAATACCCCTAAAAATCTTGGACACATCGAGCCTATGCTGTACGTCCTTGGACGATGTTTCGCCCTTTTCCCTTCAGAAAGCGAAAAAGTCCCGAACTCCTCGAGCGCGAAGCTGTCGGGGGATTCGGGACTTGCTGTTTCAGGATGCCGCTACTTTTCAGGTGTGATTTTTATCCTTCACGGGGGAGGCTGAAACCAATTCGGCAGGTCGGGAGGTGCTCTATAAGACTGCCTCTGAACCACTATCGCCGGGGATTATCTTTTCCCCCATTGTTTCTGCCAGCAGAACGCTTTCTCACGTCCTCCTCAGCGCGAATCCGTGAGGACGCCAAAGCTCACCGCCACGAGTCTCCCTTTAGTCCTTTGTACCGTCTGCCTTTTTGAGAGTGTGAGAAGCGAAGCGCCGTACGCTC
Source organism: Mailhella sp. (assembly GCA_045543435.1). Lineage (GTDB taxonomy): Bacteria > Desulfobacterota > Desulfovibrionia > Desulfovibrionales > Desulfovibrionaceae > Mailhella. Next base: position 3,686 of record JAZQMJ010000409.1, on the reverse strand, counting down.
GGAGTCCAGAGGCGAAGCCTTTGGCAGGATGCTACGCCTGTCGTCAGACAGGTGTCATCCTGCAAGGAAAAACCCTTATCGTGGCTTCTGTCTATAAGGTCAGCCCGGAAGAAGTACTGGGGGACTCTCGCCTTTCAGATCTTCATGGAGAGCTTTGAAAAAGGCGTAGGGAAACGGAAAGCCGTCTGGCTAAAGTGGAAGGCGTAGATATCTTTTGCAGGAATAGGTAGTCGCCCGGTGTGTAAACAGGTCATCAGCTATGCGCCTGGCTTGGTGAGCATGGAATCCTGCACCGCATAGAGGAAGAGACGGAGACTTCTTCTCATTCGGCAAAAAATATCCCATGAAGGGAGCAGCTCTCCGCCCTGAAACGCTCCTCTCCGCCCTTTGTTTTCCGTCTTGCTCAAGGGCATTTTCAACTGGTTCGCGTGCCGGATGCGGTGAACCAGTTGGCTGTGATGACTGCTCCGCTGCCGCTTTTTTACTGCTTCGCTGTTGCCTCTGTGTAACATGTTGAAAGTCAAGCACTTATTCCCTTGCTGGTTCGATACTGCTCCATAACTGGTTCGGTAGACAGCCGCCGAAAAGCTAACTGGTTCACTGGTTCACGCTATAGTGCTGAACCAGTGAACCAGTTAGAAAAATCGGCGAAGAATCCTCTTCTCCTGAGAGCGTATCAGATGCGTATCTGAAGCCGTCCCCAATTTCCGAAGGCCAGCATACGCATGGTATATACGCTCCGCGTCATACCCTGCGGCTGGCGATGGGCTGACGCCCCTTCGAACCCCGTCCATGCGATGCGAATCGCCAGAAGAGAAGAAATGAAAAAGGCCGCGCTCCGGTTCGTTGGGAGTCGCGGCCTCTTCGTACATCGCATGAGGAAAGAGATTGCAGGGGATAGAGAATGGCAGTATAACGCTCCTGCACAGTTGCCCTTCCACCATGCGCTCGGCACGGCGCAAGCGGATAAGGGGGGCAGTAGCCATGCGGATCACTTGCATCCTGCTTCTTGCTATGGCCTTCATCCTGTTCTCAGCGTCTAACGCCAGATAACAGTTGATCCCGGCCCACTAGCACTGGGTCGGGATCGTAAAAATGGAACCGATTAGGCAACTGTGCATGGGGGCGTTCACCGCGCCGTGCCAGCCCCGGTGTCTGTTAGCAGCAGATGCCGGGGTTCCCTTTTTAAATAGCGATTCCCGACCGACTTTGCAAGGGATAACGAGGAGCGGAAAGGATGTAACTGCCAAAAAAATGTCCACCCTGCGCAAAAATGAACGGGACACACGGGACAGTGACAAACATTTCAGTATGTTGGAGAAGAATATTTCTGTCCCGTTATAATTTTTCAAGCGGGACATCGGGACTCTTTTGGATGTCCGCATCACCGAAGAAATTCCACGTCATGAATCAAAACGGAACACCGGGACAGGAACGGGACAGAAAAATAAAGGATAACTATTTGAAATATAAAAGAGTGTCCCGTTGTCCCGTGTGTCCCGTTCAAAAACATACAGGTCGAAGCTGTGTCTGCTTCTGCCGCTATGCCTTAGCGGTATAGATTTACGAAATTACGAAGAAAGAAAAAAACGAAATAAACGAAAAAAGTCGGAGATTATTTCGTATAATTCGTTTACTTCGTTTCTTTCGTTTAAATCGTTTATTCGTTCGTTGGAAGGAATTCCGTCAGGCGTTGGAACGAAGCTCATCGAGGTAGTCCGCCCAGCGGCACATCATGCGTTTCCGTTCCGCAAGGTGTTCGGTACGGTTATAGGCTCGTCCGTTAGGGTCTCGAACGGCGTGAGCAAGCTGGTGTTCGATAAGCTCGTAGCGTTCACCCAGCACCTCATCCAGAAGGGTTCGGGCCGTCGCTCTGAATCCATGGATGGTCATTTCAGTCTCAGAAATCCCCATGGAACGGAGAGCCGTACTCAAGGTGCAGGCACCCAGAACTTTCGTCTTATCCCGATAGCCGGGAAAGACAAGCTCGTACTGCCCGGAGATCGCACTCTGTTCTTCAAGGATAGCCATGACCTGCGGAGCAAGAGGAACGATGTGCGGAGTATTGGTTTTACGGACGGTGTACCGCCACTCGCAGGCCTCGAAGTCAATGTCCTCCCACCGCGCACTCCGAAGCTCGTTGGAGCGCACGAAGACATACGGGACCATCCGCAAAGCATTGCGCATGGAACTGTAGCCGTCATACGCTTCGATTTTCTTCAGGATTCTTCCCAGAGACTGCGGGTCAGTGACTGCCGAAAAATGGCCGTACTTGGGCACTTTCAGCAGCTGCCGGATGGACGGCACCGGATTGATTTCGATGATCTCAAGGGCGACTGCATACTGCATAACATTTGAGCAGAGCTGGCACGACCTCTTTGAGCTGTACAGCGTTCCCTTTTCCTCGATTTTACGGAACACTTCTATCAGGTGCTTCGGTTTGATCTGCTTGACGGACATTCCACCAAAGCTGGGCAGGAGGTAGTTTCTCATCAGGGACTGGTAGTAGGTCATGGTCTGAGGAGCTACCTTGGATGCCATGAAGTCCATCCACTGGGCGGCTATGGCGGCGAAGGAGTGGCGGTCGAACGACTTACCTTCTGCTTTCTCGGCGCGTGCCACCTGTCCAGGGTCGTTTCCAGAGGCCTTCTGCTGTTTCGCTTCGTCCCGCTTCCGCCTTGCCTGCTCCAGCGACACCGCAGGATAGGCGCCAAAGGAGAGCAGTCCTTCCTTGCCGTTCTCCTGCCGGTACTTCAAGCGCCAGAGCTTGCTCCCCGAAGGTGTGACCAGCAGGAACAGCCCGCCCCCATCATAGAGTTTGTAGGGCTTGTCCTGAGCTTTGGCGTTCTTGACCTGTGCGGCAGTCAGCGGTTTTATGATTCTGGGCATGAGGCCCTCCTTGCGAAGCGTAAAAAGAGATAAAGCATCCCGTTATCATACCCTGAAAAATACCCCTAAAAATTCTGGACGTCAATGGACGAGCATAGCTTACCCTGGCTTTATCTTATGAATAATTTATTGAAAATATAAAAATTATTTGTCTATGGTAGTCTACTGTAGTATTTAATATATAGCATAGTGGGCTATATCTTGGGCCTCGGGCCAAGTTTTGGGGAGTGCGGATTATCGTGGGGAGAAGGAAGGCCCGTCGTCTTTGCGAGTGGGAGCAGACCTGCATGAAGTGAGGCGATTCTGTCGTTCCATTTCCGCGCGGCGTGTCTCTTCCTGTTGGACAACAAGGAACTGCTCGAAGCGCGGCTTTTCGTCCGGCTGGTTGAGAAAGCGCTTGAGAATGCGCGACTCCTCTTCGGTCTCGTCTTTCTGCTTCTTCAGCTCTTCAAGCTCCCGACGGAGGCGGTCGATCCTGCGGGCCTGTTCTTTCAGTTCGCGCTTTCGATCGACAAGAAGTCCATCAACGATTTCCTTCCGACCCTCCAGAATGGCCTTTTCAGCAAGAGCCTTTTTCTGCTCTTCAATGACGCGCTGCGCCTGAGCCAGTATGGTCTTGAAGTTGAAGAGCGTGGCTTCGGGCAGTTCTTCGTTGCGGCTGAGATACCTTTCAGCCTCTCGGGCCTGCTTCTCGTATTCCTTGATCTTGCTTTTGAGGTGCTCTTCGAGTTCGTTCGCCGCGTAGAGCGTATCGAGCGCATGGCGCAGGACTTTCACGTTATCGGCGGCAATGCGCT
>JAZQMJ010000408.1:0-11034 GCA_045543435.1 Mailhella sp. | reverse complement strand
CACTTCGTCTGCTCCACCGCCGCCGGCGACAGCTGGAAGCTCGACGGCATCCAGCAGCTCGCCTAAGCGCGAGGCTCCTCTGCGAAAGTTATGGCCCCCGGGAGACCGGGGGCCTTTTCTTTTGCCCGCGCACTAGTTTCTCCATGTTCAGATGATAAGCATGGCCTTCTCACGCTCCGGGAAGCTCCTTTCTCAGCGCAGGGATGCTAGCCTTGTCCCAGCCCTCGGATATCCCCGGGCGTGACCTCAGAAAAGCGAGGGAATTATGAGAATGATACTCCCGGCTCTGGTCTTTCTCGCACTGTTCCTGCCCGCTCCTGCCGATGCCGGATGGGAGCTGGTGCGCGGCTCCGGCCCGCAGGCTTCCTTCGAATCCTCGGCTAGGCCCGAAGTGGCGGTGAAGGCCGCCCCGGGCTTCTCCACAGTGGCTCAGGGCAGGATGACAGTGCTCCTGCACGAAGGGAACAGCCTCACGACCTCTCTCAACGGCACTGTCTGGTACTGCCTCAGCGCCAGCGGAGACCATGCCCAGCTTGCCGTGGCCCTTGCCGATGCCGGAGGCGGAACGTGGTATCCCGGCATACTCGGTTCCAGCCTGGAGTCTGCGAAGATACTCTATTCCTGCGGGCCGGATAGCCCCGACTCCGTGACCCAGCGCGTCTTCGTGCGGCAGATCCAGCTCGACCCGTGGATGCAGGCGTTCAAGGCGGCGGATGCGGGCTGGAACGGCAGTCTTCTGGTGAGCCAGTACGAATGGCTGGACAGCTCGAGCCGGAACAAGCTCCTCGTGGAGTACCGCGAGCCGCTGAACACGGAGAAATGCCCGGTCATCATCCCGGAAGAGCTGGATACGTTCATCGACAGGGCCAACGTCTCCTTCTCGGCGCGTTTCGCCGGCGAGGGGCATGTCGAGGCTTCGTCCATCACGCCGTACCCGTGGAACAGCGACAATGTTTCGGCCAGGCTCCTGAGCGACGTGCTGGGCGCGACGGATACGGCCGGAGGCTCCCGCTGAACCCGACGGGCGAGGAGCGTTTTCCAGAGGCGGGGCTTCGGCCTCGCCTTTTTTCTGCGGACGCCCCTTGACGCCGGGAACTGCGGCCTTATCTGGAAAAGGACTCCGGCAGAAGCCGGACAGCCTTCAAGTTTTCGGAACGGGCGGCCCCGCATTTCGCCATTGCCTCGGGTCCGCCCGTTCCCGTATCATATCAGGAGAAAGGATCATGTCTGAAACCACGCATCAGTTCCGTGCGGAAACGTGCAAACTGCTCAATATCCTTACCCATTCTCTCTACACCAACCACGAGATATTCCTGCGAGAACTGCTCTCCAACGCTTCTGACGCCCTGGAGAAGGTGCGCTTCCTGCAGGCCACCGGCGCCGCCGTGCGCGACGCGGAACTGCCCCTTGAGATACGCATCAGTTCCGACAAGGAGAACCATGTGCTCACCATCGCCGACTCCGGCATCGGCATGAGCGAACAGGAGATGATAGACAATCTCGGCACCATCGCCCGCTCCGGCTCCGAGCAGTTCCTCAAGGAGCGCGAAGGCGAAAAGCCCGCCGACCCCGAGCTGGTGCAGGAAGGCGAAGACGGCGAAGAAGCCATCGTCGAGCATGACGATTCCAAGCCCAGCGACGCCGCCCAGATCATCGGCCGTTTCGGCATCGGCTTCTATTCCGTGTTCATGGTGGCCAGGAAGGTGGAAGTGACCTCCGTGCCCGCCAGCGGCGACGGCACCGCCCATGTGTGGACCTCCGAAGGCACGGGATCCTTCTCCCTGCGCGCGCTTTCCGCGGAAGAGTCCGCAGGCCTGAAGCGCGGTACCAGCGTGAAGATATTCCTGCGCGACGACGCCCACGAGTACGCAGAGAAGTGGCGCATCGAAAGCACCATCCGCAAACATTCCAACTTCCTGCCCTTCGCCATCGAGCTGGACGGAAGCCGTGTGAACACCACGGCCGCCCTGTGGCGCGAACCCAAGTTCTCCATCACCAAGGAACAGTATAACGACTTCTACAAGTTCCTGACCTACGACCAGACCGAACCTCTGGACGTGGTGCATTTCTCCGTTGACGCTCCCGTGCAGTTCAACTGCCTGCTCTACATCCCCGGCACGGCCGTGGACGTGTTCGACGAGCGCAAGGACGAATGGGGCCCCGACCTCTATGTGCGCCGCGTGCTCATCGACCGCCGCAACAAGGAGCTCCTGCCCAACTGGTTCGCCTTCATGAAGGGCGTGGTGGATACCGAAGACCTGCCCCTGAACATCTCCCGCGAGACGCTCCAGGAGAACACCGTCCTGCGCAAGATCTCGCAGACCGCCACCCGCCAGCTCCTCACCCATTTCGAGCGCATGGCCAAGGCCGACCCCGAGAAGTATGAAAAGATCTGGAAGCTCCACGGCCGCTACCTGAAGTTCGGCTTCGACAGCTACCAGTACCGCGACCGCGTGGCCGCCCTCCTGCGCTACGCCACCTCCGCCCAGGAAGACAAGCTCTCCAGCCTCGACGACTACATCTCCCGCATGAAGCCCGAGCAGAAGGAGATATGGTATGTGGCCGGTTCCACGCTGGAAGCCGCCAAGGTGAACCCGCATCTCTCCCGCTTCCGCCGCAAGGGCATCGAAGTGCTCTTCCTCACCGATCCTGTGGACGAGTTCGCCCTCGAAGCCCTCATGGAGTACAAGGAACACAGCTTCAAGTCCGTGGAACTGGCCGACGCCGCCGCTCTGGACGCTTTCCCCGACGTGGAAGGCGCTGAACCCAAGCCCGAACCCCTCTCCGAAGAGAAGAAGCCTGAACTCGACGCCCTCGTGGCCGCTGTGAAGGACATCCTCGGCGATCAGGTGAAGGACGTGCGCGTCACCGAGCGCCCCATCGACGCTCCTGCCTGCCTCGTCTCTGCGGACGGCGTTTCCTCTTCCATGGAAAAGCTGATGCGCGTCATGCAGAAGAGCGACGGCATCCCCCAGAAGATATTCGAGCTGAACCCCGACCACAGCCTCGTGCGCGCCCTCATGGGCATCTGCGCCGCCGACGCCTCCGACCCCATGCTCAAGGACATGGTGAACAGCCTTTTCGACAGCACTCTCCTGCTCGACGGCTACATGAACGATCCTTTTGCCATGGCGGAACGCAGTATGCGTCTTCTCAAACAGGCCGCGGGATGGTATTCTGACCTCCGCAAGTAAGCCAGTCACCTCAACTCAGGAGAGAATACCCATGTATTACGACCTTCTCATCCATGTGGACGACAACGATCCCAAGCGCCTCAACCTCGCCTTCAATAACTACGCCAACTATATCGCCGCTGTGGACGAAGAGTTCCGCGTGGTCATGGTGGTGAACGGCCCCGCCGCCCAGCTCCTCAAGAAGGAGAACGCCGAGCAGGCCGAACGCGGCGCCAAGCTCATGGACAGCGGCCTCACCATCCGCGTGTGCAACAACGCCCTCAAGGCCTTCAACGTGGACCCCGCCGACCTCTGGGACGGCGTGGAGATCACCCCCGCCGCCATCGTCGAGATCGTGAATCTCCAGCGCGAAGGCTACGCCTACCTGCGCCCGTAATCCCAGCACATCAGGAAAGCCGCTCCGAAAAGGGCGGCCTGAGAACATAGACCGCCGAGGCGTTATGCGCTCCGGCGGTCTTTTCATGTGCGGGGAAGGGGAGGTGTTTTTTTGCTATGTTGTGGCTAGTGTCACGGAATGCGAGGCCCTCGTTTAGTATGCCGTAAGCAGAGAGGCATGCAGGCCAGGCTCTTTTCCTCTCGGAGTCTGGAACAGGGAGTTCGTATGAGATCGTTCCTTCAGAAAATGTCCGGCGGAGGCAAAAGGCCGCCCCGGGCATCCGGCAGAGAAATAGCCGCGGCATGGATAGGAAGCTGTGTCGCCATCGGCCTTATCGCGCTGCTTGAGCGGTACATGACCGGGAGCGGCTTTCCTCTGCTCATAGGCTCGTTCGGCGCGTCCGCCGTTCTTGCCTTCGGCGCGGTGAACAGCCCGCTGGCCCAGCCCAGGAACATGGTGGGCGGGCATTTCCTCTCTTCCCTTGTGGGCGTTGCTTCCGGCATGATGCTGCCCGATGTCACCTGGCTTGCGGCCTGCCTTGCCGTGGCCACAGCCATAGCCGTCATGCACATAAGCAAGACGCTCCATCCTCCGGGCGGGGCTACAGCCCTCATCGCCGTCACAGGCGGGGAAGGCATACGTCAGCTTGGATGGACATACGCGTTCGTTCCCTGCCTGAGCGGCGCGCTCATCCTTCTTCTGGTCGCCCTCGTCGTCAACAACATCCCTCGCCATCAGCGCTGGCCTTTATTCTGGTAAGGAGGAGAGCATGGATATCCGCCGCTGGCTCGACAAAACTTTTACCCTTGGGCAGTTCCTCTCATGGCTGTGGACTGTTCTCATCCTCGTCCTGATCGGGGCGCACTTTTACAGGGCCGGCGAATACGGCATGGTGCTCTGCGTCGCGGGCGTGCTTGGACTGCGCTGTTCCTCTGAAGCATGGACTCGCTGGGCCATGGGGCTTTTCCTGCTGTGGGGGATGCTGGAGTGGTGCGCTTCAGCATGCACGCTGGCTCAGGTGCGGATGACGATGGGGACACCCTGGATGCGCGGCGCGCTCATCCTTTCTTCCGCTGCCGTGGCGACAGGCCTCACTGGACTGATGGCGGCGCGGCAGGCCGCGCGGCTGGCGCGGGAGCAGGGGGCAGGGGATGCCTTCCTTCGGGCCGCCGTTTTCATCGCGGTTTTTCTCAGCCTCTATTATATTCGAAAATTCGCCCCCATCGACCTGCTCCTGCTGGAACGCTTTTTCCCGGAGCTGGGCATGATAGAGATATTTCTTGCGGCGTGGTACGGCTCTTTCGCCGCCGGGCTTCTTGCCGACCGCAGGAAGTCGAGAAAGGCGCGCACCCGGCTGTGGCTGTTTTTCGCCTGCGCCTTTTTCGTGCAGTTCGCGCTGGGGCTTCTCGGCGTCAGCCAGATGCTCCTCACGGGCAGGCTCCATGTTCCCATCCCGGCATTCATCCTCTATGGGGGCGTATTCCGCGAGTCGCTGAACGCCATGCCCTTCATCGTGCTCATATCGACCCTGCTTCTCGGAAGCGCGTGGTGCAGCATGCTCTGCTACTTCGGGCCGTTCGATTCCCTCGCCTCGCAGGGAAGAGCTCTCCGGCCTCTGCCCAGACTGCTTCGAGGCGCACTCTGCTGGGGCAGGCCGTTCATCCTTGTTTCCGGCATCGGCGCGGCATTTCTGCTGAAGCATATCGGCCTGAACACGGGGGCAGCCGTCAGCCTCGCCTGCGCCTATGCCTTCCTGAGTCTGCTGGCTATGGCCGCGCTTTCCCGCCGCTATGGCGGCATGATGCACTGCGCCGCCTTCTGCCCCATGGGGATGGTCGTCGGCTGGCTGGGACGCCTTTCCCCGTGGCGGCTTCGCGTGGACAGCTCTTCCTGCGATGCCTGCGGAGCCTGCGAGAAAGTCTGCCGCTGGCGGGCCATCACGCCGGAGAGCCGCTCCAGGGGAAAGGCTCTGCTTCGCTGTACCCTGTGCCGCGAGTGCATCGGCATCTGCCATAAGAACGCCACTTCCCTGCGCTGTGCCGGACTGGCCCCGCAGGTTTCAGAACAGCTTTTCGCCGGGGTGCTGGCCGCCCTGCACTCCGTTTTCCTTGCCTGCGCCATGGTCTAGCAGACGCTAAAGCCTTCATGCCGCCTCCGGATGCGTATGGACTGCGACTGGAAGGCGCAAAAAAGAGCCGCTCCATGAAGGGGCGGCTCTTTCCTATCGGCTCAGTCGGAAGTCCCAGATTCCTCCGGCAGAGCCTCGCTCGTGTGGATATGTTCAGCGGAGGGGCGAGGGGAAGGCCTCTCCGCTTTCAGATTCAGGCTTACGCAGTCTGGATCTTGGAAGCATTCATGAAGTCGTCGTATTCGCGGCGCAGGGATTCCACGAGTTCGCGCACAGAGACGATGCTCTTCACGCGGCCCACGTTGGAGCCGCAGAACACGAAGCCCTTGTCCAGGTTGCCCTTCATGGCGTTGATGAGGGCGGAGGAGATGCAGTAGGGGGTGTTCTCGGGGTCGCAGGTCTTGATGCAGTGGAACACGCACTTGAAGGGCTTCTTCTTGCCTTCGCGGGAGGCTTCGATGAACTTGCCCTTCAGAGCGCGGCCGGGCATGCCGACGGGGCTCTGGATGATGGTGATGTCGTCTTCCGTGGCGTTGACGTAGGCTTCCTTGAAGCGGATGTCGGCGTCGCATTCTTCGGTGGCCACGAAGCGGGTGGCCATCTGCACGCCGGAAGCGCCGAGCTTTATCATCTTGGCGATGTCTTCGCCGCTGAACACGCCGCCGCCGCAGATGACGGGGATGGCGCGGCCGGCCTTGTCTTCGAGGGCCTTGGCGGCATCCACCACGCCGCCCACGAGGTTCTCAAGGGCGAAGTCGGGATTGAAGATGTCGTCCTTGCCGAAGCCGAGGTGGCCGCCGGCCTTGGGGCCTTCAAGCACGAAGGCGTCGGGGAGCAGGCCGGTCTTGGCGGCCCACTTCTTGGCGATGAGGGTGGCGGCGCGGCCGGAAGAGACGATGGGGACGAGCTTGGTGCGGAATTCCTGCTTCTTCTCTTCGCAGGTCTTCTGGAAGAGCTTGGGCAGGTCCATGGGAAGGCCCGCGCCGGAGAAGATGACGTCGGCACCGGCGGCCACGGAAGTCTTCACGAGCTCGGCGAAGGTGGTGAGAGCCACCATGATGTTCACGCCGATGATGCCGGAAGTAAGCTCGCGGGCCTTTTCTATTTCGCGGCGAAGGGCGCGGGTATTGGCTTCGACGGGGTTGGAGGCCACGTCGGCTTCGCGCATGCCCACCATGGCGCCGGCGATGACGCCGATGCCGCCTTCGTTGGCCACAGCGGCGGCCAGACGGGAAAGAGATATGCCGACGCCCATGCCGCCCTGAACGATGGGCGTAGTGGCCGTGAGATCGCCTATTTTAAGAACTGGGAAAGACATAGAGAACACACCTCCGATCTCTATGGATAGGGAAAGCGGCAAAGGGCCGCGAATACTCGTGGGAAGTCCGATAAAAAAAGAACAAAGCGCAATGTAAGGCCTGTGGCAATTTATGGCAAGTATGCGATATAATTTTCTTTTATTAACGGATAAGTATGTTTTTCAATAAAATCAGCATGTTTTGGTGAAGTTTAAAATCAAATTTAAATTAGGCAATTGAATTATTTTAGTTTTTTATTTTTGCTGTATCCGGGAAAGCTCCTCTTCCGTCCGAAATTTGCGCGTGTGGACTCTTTGCCGCTTTTGGCGTAGTTAAGAAAGATAAGGCCGCATATGCGGCATCACGAAAAACAGGAATTGCTTGTGAGATCATCCTTCGCGGAAACGCTGGCCTTCGATGACGCCAGCCTTGCCAGCCAGCTCTTCGGCCCTCTCAACGCCCACCTCGACCTCATTGCCGACGCTTCGGGCGCCACGCTCCATACTCGCGGCACTGAGCTCACCGTGAGCGACCCGCGCCCGGAACAGCGCGAACTTCTGCTGAACCTCTTCACGCAGGGCTACGGGCTCCTGCGCTCCGGGCATACCCTGCGCAGCGAAGATCTCCTGCAGGGCTACGAGGAGCTCCTGCGCAATCCCCGTGCCGACATCAGCAAGATGTTCCGCGAGGCCAGCGTCATCGTGTCTCCCCGCAAGAGCATCCTGGCCCGCAACACCTCCCAGCGCCAGTACATGGAGCTCCTGCGCCGCAACGAGCTCGTTTTCGCCACCGGCCCGGCCGGCACGGGCAAGACCTACCTTGCCGTGGCCATGGCCATTTCCATGCTGGCGGCCAAGCGCGTGAAGCGCATCATCCTCACCCGTCCCGCCGTGGAAGCAGGCGAGAAGCTCGGCTTCCTGCCCGGCGACATGGAAGACAAGGTGAACCCCTACCTGCGCCCGCTCTACGATGCCCTTTCCGACATGCTCGGCCCGCAGGGCTTCGCCCAGAAGCAGGAGCAGGGCGTCATCGAAGTCGCGCCCCTGGCCTTCATGCGCGGCCGCACGCTGAACGACGCCTTCCTCATCCTTGACGAAGCCCAGAACACCACGCGCGAACAGATGAAGATGTTCCTCACCCGCATGGGCTTCGGTTCCCGCGCCGTCATCACCGGCGACGTCACGCAGATAGACCTGCCGCCCATACACCGCGCCTTCCTCAAGGAAGGGGAAAGCGAAGGCGAGACCCGTTCGGGCCTCGTTCACGCCCTCCAGGTGCTCCGCGACGTGCGCGGCGTGGCCATACACCATTTCCACAGCTCCGACGTTGTGCGCCACCCGCTGGTGGGCCGCATCGTGGAAGCCTACGACGCCTATGAAAAAAGCTAAGAAGATATCCCCTGTGAGCGTGGCCCAGCTTTTCGGGCATGTGCGCTCCATGGTCCTTCACCATCATCACGAATGGGGGCTCGTCTCGCTGACCATAGCTCTCATCGTGCTTTCCCTGTTCTGCTCCATACAGCCGGGCCGTTCTTCCCGCGTGGTCTATCCCGCAGGCGAGATAGCCGCGCAGGACGTGGTGGCCGACCGCGACCTGCTCGTGGAAGACCCGCAGGCCACGCAGGTGCGCAGAGACAGGGCCCTCGCCCTCCAGCCCATGGTCTTCGACCTCAACAAGAAGGCGCTGGAAAGCTTCCGCAACGAGAGCCTCGGCCTGCTCGACGACATCAACAAGCGCGGCCTCGACGACGCTGGGCTCGAGATAGTGCGCCTCGGCTTCAACGAACGCCACCTTTCCGATGTTTCCGGCACGGCCTTCCGCACCCTCGCTTCGGCGCAGATCCAGGAATACATGCTGAACAAGCTCATACCCTGGATGGAGGCCCGGCTTTCCAACGGCGTCATCGGGGACATGCGCCAGCTCGCCAATACGGACAACGCCGCCATCGTGCGCGACCTCGACAGCGGCACCGAAGTCCTTCGCACGCAGGCAGGCGGCCTTTCCGACCTGCGCATGTTCAAGGTGGCCCTGGGCCGCAAGCTCCGCGAGGAGGCAGGCCTGAACCAGCGCGCCAAGGTCGTCCTGCAGGAAGTCATGCCGCTCATGGTCATCCCCACGCTGGCCGTGAACCAGGAAGTGACGAACCAGCGCAACGCCGACATGCTGGCCGCCGTGGAACCTGTCTTCTATAAGGTACAGACCGGCGAGGTGCTGGTGCGCGCCGGCGACATGGTGACCCATGAACAGCAGCTCAAGCTGCAGGCCCTGTTCCGTGCCGCGCCCGACCTCATCGACCTGCACGTTTTCGGCGGCTGCATGCTTCTCGGCGCCTTCCTCCTCCTCGGCCTCTTCGTCACGCCGAGCGGGGCGAAGGGCACGGTGCTCCGCACCAAGGACCAGCATCTCATCGCGCTCCTGCTCGTGGGCTTCGGCGCTTCGGCCTGGGGCCTCATGTGGCTGCTCTCGGCCATGTCTTCCGTGTCGGCCGCGCATCTGCTGGCCTTCGCCTTCCCGGTGGCGGGCGGCACCGGCCTTGCCGCGCTCATCTTCGCGGCGCGCCGCTACTGCACTGTGGGCCTTCTCCTTTCCTTCTTCGTCACGCTCATCTTCCGCGGCGACCTCGCCCTGTTCTTCTTCTACTTCATGTCGTCCATGACCAACACCTGGCTGGTCCTGCGCGCGCAGAACAGGCAGGACGTGGTGTGGGGCTGCGTGCCGCTCTTCCTGTGGATGGCCCTCACCGGCCTTGGCGCGGCCCTCTACATGCAGGTCGAGCTGGCCCAGCTTCCCCTGCTCTTCATCGCCCTGTTCGTGAACGCCGTGGCTTCGCTGTTCCTGCTCTTCGCCTTCAGCCCTGTCATCGAGATGATGATGGGCTACACCACGCGCTTCCGCATGATGGAGCTCATGAACCTCGAGCATCCTCTGCTCCAGGAACTCATGATGAACCTGCCCGGCACCTACCACCATTCGCTCGTGGTCTCCAACCTCGTGGAGGCCGGCGCGGCGGCCATAGGCGCGAACAGCCTGCTCTGCAAGGTGGCGGCCCTGTACCACGACGTGGGCAAGATATCCCGCCCCGAGTATTTCGTGGAGAACCAGTTCGGCGGCCCGAACCCGCACGACAAGCTCTCTCCGGCCATGAGCGCGCTCATCCTCTTCGCCCATGTGAAGCAGGGCGTGGAGACCGCCGAAGAATACCGCCTCGGCCGTGAGATAGGCGACATCATCCAGCAGCATCACGGCACGCGCGGAGCCATGTTCTTCTACAACAAGGCCGTGAAGCTGGGCGAGAACCCCAGACTGCAGGACTACTCCTACCCCGGCCCTCGCCCGCAGACCAAGGAAGCCGCCATCGTCATGCTGGCCGACTCCGTGGAAGCTTCCAGCCGTACGCTGGTCGATCCCACGCCTGCCCGCATCCGCACCCATATCGAGACTATCGTGAAGGGCATCTATTCCGAAGGCCAGCTCGACGAGTCCGACCTCACCTTCCGCGACCTGAACAAGCTCATCGACCAGTTCGTGCGCATCATCACCGGCCAGTCCCACCAGCGCATAGCCTACCCCGAAGCCGCCAAGGCCAAGGAAAAGGCTGAAGCCAAGGCGGAATCCAAGGCCGAAGCCGAGGCTAAGGCCGAGGCCAGGGCCGCCGCCCTTGATGCGGAGGATTCCGTGGAAGAGCTGAAGCCCGAATGGGTGATGGCCGAAGGCGGCAAGGATGCCCCTGCGGAGAAGAAGGCATGACCTGCCCCGGGCTCCGCGTGGAGATGCGCCGCCCCTGCCGCTTCTGCCGCAGGGAATGGCAGGGCTGGCTCGAGGCCATGATGCAGGCCGCCGCCGAAGCGTCCATGCTTCCCGGCCAGGGCTTCGGCCCGCGCGGGGACGATGATACCGCAGGCCGCGATCCGCTCGAACTTGGCGTGGAGCTCATCGTGGCCGGCGACGGCGATATCGCCGAGGTCAACGCCCGCAATCTGGGATGCTCCGGCCCTACGAACATCCTGAGCTTCCCCGGAGATGGTACCTCCCTCGGCA
>JAZQMJ010000407.1:0-3752 GCA_045543435.1 Mailhella sp. | reverse complement strand
CATGGCTACGATCCGACTTTATCATCGCACGGCGTGCGGGCCGAGGCCGGCGCGCATGGCGGGAAGCCTCGCCTTCCCCGTTCCCCCATCCCCCGCCAGAGAGGCCAGCCATGAAGCTCTCCACCAGGATAAACAATAAATTCAAGCCCTACCTCGTCGCCGTCATCATGCTCATACAGGCCTATTCCGTGTATGTGGCATGGAACCTCGACCACGCCATCAAGCTCCGTTCCGAGGTCTATCTGCAGGAGACCACCAAGCTCGCCTCCACAGTCATCGAAGGCCGCATGGTCTATGTCACGGAATCGCTCACGCAGCTCGGCATAGACGTGCATCAGGCCCTGAGGACGGACGACACCGGAACCAGGGCCGACGCCCTCATCGCCCACTATAAGACCACCTGGAACTTCCACGAGCTCGCCCTCATAGGGCCGGACAGCAAGCCCCTCACGCCCTTCAACCACAAGGGCATACGCTGTGAGCAGATACTGAAGTACACGCTCGAGAATTCCCGCCCCCAGGTGGGCTACTGCAAGAAGAACCACGCGCTGGCCTACACCATACCCATCATGGATGAAGACCGCCTCATCGGCGTGGTGTTCGCGCTCCGCTCCATCGCCCGCGTGCATAAGATGCTCGACGTGCCCATGTTCGGCGGCGTGGGCCTCGCCCTGTTCATAGACCACGCAGGCCAGGTGGCCACACAGCGCTGGATCGGCAGCTCCTCCTCCGGCATGGGCGACGGCAGCGACATCACCTCCAGCATCGACTTCGTCTGCCCCAAGCGCAGCCTGGACGGCGACAAGATATCGCCCGACTACAAGCTCTGGGAGTCCGGCAATTACCGCTTCCGCGACAGCAACGGCGAAATGTGGGTCTTCGCCCAGCAGGCCAACCGCGACTACGGCTACAACGTCGCCTTCGCCGCGCCGGAAAAGCTGCTGCTCCGCAGCCTGCCCACCCTGCGCGTGTGGAACCTCTTCATGAACGCGCTCTCCGTGCTCCTCGTGGGCTTCCTCCTCGTCGATATCATCGTCCTGCAGACCTCCTACAACAGGAAGCTCCGCATGACGGAGAACACCGACCCCCTCAC
Source organism: Mailhella sp. (assembly GCA_045543435.1). Classification (GTDB taxonomy): domain Bacteria; phylum Desulfobacterota; class Desulfovibrionia; order Desulfovibrionales; family Desulfovibrionaceae; genus Mailhella. The sequence continues at coordinate 2,659 of JAZQMJ010000407.1, read as the reverse complement.
CCTCGGCCCCAACGCCGCAAGCTTTGCCGAACAGGTGGCCTCCTGCCTGCAGCAGAGCGGCGGCCGCTTTGCCGTGGTCTCGCTCGACATCAATAAATTCAAGCTGATAAACGACGGCCACGGCATCGACAAGGCCAACGAGCTCCTGCGCCTCATCTACGGCGTGCTCGAATCCCGCCTGAAGAACGGCGAGCTCTGCGCCCGCTCCAACGCCGATACGTTCCTGCTCTTCCTGCGCTGTACGGCCCCCTCGGCCCTGCGCCAGCGGCTCAACGCCCTTGTGGCGGAACTCCTGCGCCGCAAGAAGGACCTCGACCTGAACCTCGCCCACGGCATCTCCGTCGGCGTCTATGTGGTGGAGGACAGGTACATGCCCCCCGTGAGCATGATAGACCGCGCCAACTTCGCCCGCACCATAAGCAAGGACACCATAGGCACGCCCGTCACCTTCTACGACGCCGCGGCCGGCGAATCGCTCCGGCAGGAATCCGAACTGCTCAACGCCTTCCGTGCCGGCATGGAGAGCGGCGAGCTCTTCATCGAGCTCCAGCCCAAGGTGAACATCCGCACGGACCTCGTGGCCGGCGCCGAGGCCCTGGTGCGCTGGCGGCACCCCGAACGCGGCCTGCTCCGCCCCTCCGAATTCCTGCCCGCGCTGGAAAAGGCCGGCCGCATCGTGGAGCTGGACCTCTGGGTCTTCGAACAGGTCTGCGCTCTCCTCGCCCGCTGGGACAGGGAGGGCCGCGAGGTGGTGCCCGTTTCCGTCAACCTTTCCCGCACGCACCTCAGCGACGAGAACTTCCTCAACAACTACCTGAAGATACTGCAGAAGTACGAGGTGAAGCCGCACTGGCTGGAACTGGAGCTCACCGAAAGCATTTTCGTGGAGGACCAGGAGGACATAGCCATGACCTTCGCGGCCATACGTTCGCACGGCCTGCGCTGTTCCATCGACGACTTCGGCACCGGCTACTCCTCGCTTTCCCTGCTCAAGAACGCCAACGTGGACACGGTGAAGCTCGACCGCACGTTCTTCGAGGAAGACGAGCTCGACGAGCAGACCTGCTCCATACTCATGTCCATCATCCAGCTGGCCACGGCGCTTGGCTTCACCTGCGTGGCCGAGGGCGTGGAGAAGCGAAGCACTGTGGAGTTCCTCATGCGTACGGACTGCGCCCTGGTGCAGGGCTGGGTGTATTCCCGCGCCCTTCCCGTGGAGGAATTCGAACGCTACGCCTTCGACGGCGAAAAGCGCCGCAGACTGCTCGGCTCCGGCCACAGGGAAGACCAGCCCCGCCTGCCCATGCCCGGCGGCGGACGCAACGTGCGCCAGCTGGTGCAGGCCCTCAACAGCCTTGGCGAGGTGGGCGTGTTCGTGGTGAAGAAAGTGAGCCGCGAGATCCTGTTCTGCAACGAGGTCATGCGCAGGCGCAGCGGCGTGGAAAACTGTGAAGGCCAGTTCTGCCATGTGCTCTGGGGAGAGACCTGCGGGCAGTGCCCCGTGGTTTCCGCCGGCGAACAGCCCTGCGTGGATATGCCCGCCCTGGACAGCGTGTTCGGCTGCCCCGTGCGCAAGACGGCCTCGGAGATCATGTGGGACGACAGCATCCCCGCCTACCTCGTGGTGCTCGTGCCGGAACGCGTGAAGGCCGCCGCCGAGGACGACGAGGAAGAGCTGGAACGCCTGCGCCTGCAGGCCAGCCTGTGGAAGCGCAGGGCCCAGGAAGACGAGCTCACCAGCCTGCTCGGCCGCACGCAGTTCAAGGCCGAGGTGGAACGCCGCATGAGGAACAGGAAGGACGGCGCACTGCTCTTCATCGACCTCGACAGCTTCAAGCAGGTGAACGACCGCTTCGGCCACCAGATGGGCGACGTGGTGCTGAAGAACACCTCGGAACGCATACGCCTTTCCTTCCGGAGCGACGACCTCATCGGCCGCTTCGGCGGCGACGAGTTCGTGGTGTACGCCTCCGGCTTCACGGATGGCGAACTGCTCACCCAGCGCATACTCACCCTGCTGAACCTCCTGCGCCACCCGCACAGCCACGGCAGCGACACCGTGTCCATCTCGGCCAGCATAGGCGTGGCGAGCTTCCCGCTTGACGCGAAGAACTACAAGGAGCTGGAACGCAGTGCCGACGCCGCCCTCTACGAGGCCAAGCGCCGCGGCAAGGACCAGCACGTCCGCTACGGCGAACTCAAGGAAGCCGCGAAACCCGAAGGCCGGGAGCGCAAGGATGCCCCGAAGCCCGAAGCCAAGGAACGCAAGTTCCGCCGCAGCTCGCGGCCCGATTCCTCCGACAAGAGGAAGAAGTAGGGGGGGGGAGCGGAAGGAACGCGGAGCGGCGGGAGTCGTGGCCCGAAGCTCCCGTGCCCTTGAGAAGGGCGGCCTCTGCCCAACGCGCGATAACTCGCCCCGCAGTCCGGCGCGGCGTGATGCTTTAGGTCGGAGGGCTTGCGAAGCGATGCCCGACAGCCGAGCCGCAGTGAGCGGGGCGCAAGCGCGAAACGCGAGAAGCCCCAGCGAACAAGGGCGGCGTCATCTGGTGGTCATTAGCCAAGTGAAGCGACAAAGCCGCCAGAAGGGCGAATGCCCGGGCGGCTTCGAGCGAACGGCATTCCAGGATGCCTTTCTTCCTCACCCGCGCGAATGCGCGGG
>JAZQMJ010000406.1:0-6463 GCA_045543435.1 Mailhella sp. | reverse complement strand
GCCCGCCGGCCGCGAGGGAGAACAGGATGCCGACAGCCGCAAGAACATAGAGCCTGGTGTCATCCTGCTTGGCTTCCTGATGAGGCATGGGCACGCTGACAGTTTCGCGGACAGGCACGAGCATGACGGAAACTCTGTCCTGCATGAGAGCGGGCACGGCATTGGCGGTGAGCTCGCGGATGTGGGGGATGAGGCGAGTAGCCTGCGATTCCGGAGTATGGCGAAGGAAGACGGCCGCGCTGGGAGGCGTGATGTTGCCCGTGCTGAGGTCGGTCTGGCTGAGGACCACATGGACCCGGGCCGTGAGCACGCCGTCGATGCGCGAGAACGTGTCGGCAAGCTCCTGGGAGATGGCGAAGGCGAGGCGGGCCTGCTCTTCCGTGGCGGAAGATATCATGCCTTCGGCGGAAAAGACCTTGCCGAGGTTCTGGAAGTCTTCGCGGGGGAGGCTGTTTTCCTTCAGTATCTCCAGCGCCTGGACGATGCGGTTCTCATCCACGGAAAGGCTGTAGCCGTCCTTGGAGCCTGCCTTCTCGGCATGGATGCCATGCCTGAGAAGGACAGAGAGCATGGTGTTGGCCTGATTTTCGCTGAGTCCCTTGTATATTTCCGTCTTGCATCCGGTCAGCAGAAGAAGCATCAGCAGGGAAGCGAGCAGAAGCACCCGGCGGAACAGGGCAGAGGCATGGGGAGCAGGGCGTTTGGTGGACATAGGGGCTTCCTTATCTGACAGCGACAGGATTCTGGGGAGCGGAGAAGTGGGAGGAACAGCGGGGACAGGCCTTACCCGAGCCCCTGAAGAAGGTTCCTGGCCAGATTGCCGGCGGAGTCGTCCCTTTCCTGAAGGGAAGAGAGCAGGCCGAGGCCTTCCTCTTTCTTCTGCATCATGAGGCAGAGGCCGAGCATGCATTTGGCGTCGGCATCATCCGCATGGCTGGAAAGGATATCGCGAAGCATGGCTTCCGCGGTGTCGAAATCGTTTACGACGATATGGCTGAGGGCTCGGCCTATGCGTGCAGGCACATGCCCAGGCTTCAGCGCAAGCACGCTGTCGTAAATGGTGCGCGCTTCATGTACGCAGCCCTTATGGCAGCCGGCATTGGCTATGTCGAGCAGGCGGGATATCAGAGAATCGTCAATCATGTTCATGGAGCAGGCTCAACGGGCGGCTCAGCTGGAACGCTGGGCCAGAGTCTTCATCATATCGGTGAGGCTCTTGCTGATGGAGGAGAGCATTTCCACCATGGCGTTGTACTGGCCGATCTCGAACTGGATGACGAGCATCTCTTCCTGAGAGATGGAAGAGCTCACGCCGTCGGTCCCGGAAACGCTGTCAGTGCTGACCTTGGAGATATCCTCGATCCTCTTCGAGAGATCTTCACCGCGGGCGATGATGCTGTCGATGGTTCCATAGAACATCTTTGCAATATCGAGGCCGATGGCATCAACGGAGCTGGACATAAGTATCCCTCACAGGGTTAGAAGATTTTATTCAGGATAGAAGATGCGGCCTGGACGGCCTCGCGAGCCGCTTTGACAGCGGACATCTCGTCCGGGGGAAGCCCGGCATCCATGCGTTTGCGGAAATCAAGATCCAGGGCCGCCAGCTCATCGCGGAGAGCGCGCTGGCCGCTGGTATCCCTGCTATCTATAAGGTCAAAAACGGAAACGTATTCACTCACTGGAGCCTCGCAGAGGATACTGTGTCGTTTTGCTGTTCTTTACGAGCGTGAGGGCATCTATGGCGATGCGCTCAAGCAGATAGCCGCCCGGGAGCTCGCCGCCTTCGAAAACGCGTTCGCCGCTTTCGAGAGTGACGAACTTCATCGCGCCGAGAGAAACGGAAACGACCTTGAAGGAGCTGGAAGCCGGTGCGGCGCTTTCCTTCTGCAGAGCGTGATCCCCCTGGTTCGTATAGATGTTGGCCTTGGGCATCTGCTCCTCGGCTTCATTGATGATATCGAAGGGGATAGGCACGCCGAGCTTTTTCTCCACGGCCTTAGCGGCATCTGTCAGGGCGTTCCTGCTTTTCGGAGTGAGCGTTCCGCGAAGTTCGATGCGCCCGGGCAGGAAAACTTTCTGGATGTCCTCCAGCCCCGCAGCCATGAGGACAGGCTCGAGTTCAGCGTTCACCTCATCTTCATGGCAGATATCGCGGAAGATTTCCAGAGCCGGCCTGCCGTTTTCAGCTGGCCGCAGTGCAGGGACGTTTCGGACCGCAGTACTCAGTGCCATCTCCTCGAGGAAGCCATTGCGTATGTAGCCCCTCACTCGAACGCCAGGGCGGGAAGAGGGCGGCAGTTCCGTCACCTCGGGCCAGAGACCGAGCGTATTGAAGGAAGCCCGGACGGCATCGGCGGCATCGGAGTGGACTGTCACCTCAAGGTAGACAGGGAACTTCAGGAGCTGGGCCAGCCGGAGCAGGCGGCCGCGTTCTCGGTCGGTGGCGATGCGGCCAGTGACAGTGATGGACTTGTCGCCGGGGACGACGTTCAGCTTGTCGTATCCGGCCTCGTCGAGAAGACTGCGCATGAGCTGGGCGGGCGTCGGTTCCGAGGGAGAACTGTTCCAGCCGAAGCAAAGCGCTCCGACGAGGAGCATGGAAGCGATGAGGCAAAGGTCACGGCCTCTCGTCGATTTCGTTTTTCCCGTTTCTTCCAGCTGGGATACGGGAGAACTGACGTCGGCGTCGTCGGGAACAGCATCGGAAGGTTCAGCGCGAACGCCTTCTTCAGCAGGCTGTACAGCAGGAGTTTTAGGCTCATCCTTCTCTTTGAGCTGGTCGTCAACGGAGGCCCATCCTGCGGCCCTGTCAGGGGCATCGTCAGGAAGCCACGCCGCGGTGAGCAGGCCAAGCTGGAAGGGGAAAAGCGGAGCGATGTCGCTTTCGTCATCGAAACTGGAGCTGGAACAGAAGACCGGGCCGTCGAGAGGCTCAGCACTGAGTCGGACAGAGTCCCCGGATACGGATACCCGGAGCGCGGCATGTCGGGCCTTCAGGGAAGAGTCGCTGAGGATGAGGTCGCACGAGTCATCGGTGCCGATGACATAGACGCCTTCGGTGAGCTCTATTTCGGCGCCGATGTGCAGGCCGGAAAAAATGCGGAGTACGGCGGCGCGCATCACATCACCCTGCCGGAAGCATCGAAGCGTTCTTCCACGGAGGTGTCGCGCGAACATCCGGCCTTCCGGGAAGACGTGCGGGGAGTGCGCGGTGCGTAGTCAGACTGAGTGGGAGAGCGATGGAAGGAAGGTTCGTCCACCTGGGAAGGCACGTTGCCCTGGCCGAGCTTGACGATGCGGGGCGTGATGAGGATGAGGCGCTCCATGCGCTTGGTGGACTTGCTGGTAGCCTTGAAAAGGCTGCCGACCACAGGGATGCTTTTGAGCAGGGGAACGCCGCTTTCGTCCTGCCCCTTCTGCTCGTAGTAATAGCCGCCGATGAGCAGGCTCTGCCCGGCGTTGACGATGGCCTGGGTGTTGATCTTGGTCTGCTTGATGGGCGGTACGCCGGAAGAAGTGGTGGCAGAGTTGTTGCCGTCGTTCTGATCGTCCTGAACGCTGACGGCGAGCTTGATGGAGGTCTCGCCCTTGTCGCGGATGATATGCGGGGTCACGCGGAGCACGGTGCCGGCTTCGACCTTGTAGAGGTCCACGGCCTGATAGCCTTCCACCTGGACGTAGTAGGTGGTGGTGTTTTCGAGCGTGGCCTGGATATTGTCCACAGTGAGGACGGAGGGGCGGCCGAGCACGCGGGCCTCGTTGTTCGCTTCGAGGGCGCGTATGCGGGCGAGGAAATAGTCGGCACCATGGGTGTAGATGGTGGAGAGCGTAGCTCCGGCCGCATCGAAGATGCCTGCGGAAGAGGGGATGCCGGAACCCTGGACGTTCGAACCGGTGACACTGCCGCCTCCGCCCCAGCCGTTGCCGCTGGAAGGAGCATAGCTGCCCTGATAGGAGATGCCCAGGTCGCGCTTGAAGTCCGTATCGATATCGACGATGGCGGCATGGATCTCCACGAGCTCCACGGGCTTGTCGAGATCGGTGATGACGCGCTCATAGTAGGGCATGCGGTAGGCGGCATCGCTGACGATGACGGAATTGACGCGGGGGTCGGCAATGATGTTGATGCCGGAAGACGACAGAGGAGGACGTTTCACTTCTTCAGGCTGTTCGGCCTGATTCCCCAGTGCCGCAAGGCCCTTGCCTCCCAGCTTTTCCACAGTGGCTTTGGATTGGGTGACAGTGGTGCCGGAAACGGAAGAGCCCATGACCATGGCGCGCAGGATGGTGGCTATGCCGGGCACGGTGACAGTCTTGTCCATGCTGGTCACGGACTGGTCTTCGGCCCAGGCGTATTTAAGCGGAAAGACCCGCATGACGATCTGTTCCGTCTGCGAGGACTCGAATGCCGCCGCGGCGCTCCGTATCTGCGCGAGATAGGAGGGCGGGCCGGAAACGCTGACCACGTCGCCAGCCTGGTTCAGCTTAGCCGGGAGCTGGGGAGAAAAAACGCCGCTCTGCCTGAGCACGCTGTAGAGCTGGCTGGCATTGCCGATGCGCGGAGAAAGGAAAATGGTGGTGCTTTCCTTGGCATTGTAGAAGTAAATCGTGCGGCCCATCTCGTACCACTTCACGTCGAAGGCATCCTGCATGCCCTTGAGGAACGTGGAGGGGGCGATCTCATTGAAGCGTCCGCTGACAGTGCCCTTCACTTCGGGGGAAAATTCGGAATTATATCCCTGAGCCTGAGCAAAGTTCCTGAGGACTGTGCTTATGGCCTGCCCGTCGGCATAATACGAGAAGGGAGCCCGGAAATTCGCGGCCTGAGCGCTGGCGCAGAGGAGCAGGAACGCAAACACACAGGTGAAGAACGAACGCCAGAGCTGAGAAGCCGACAGGACAGAAGAACGAGACCGCATATGATGACCTTTGTGCAGGATCAGAAGCCGGAGAACCAGCCGCCCATGCTGAAAGGAGAACTTGAAGTATTGCTTGAACTATTGGAAGAGCCGCTTATCTGCGCCTTCCACCATGCGAGATCATTGAGGAAATCGCGTACGAGAAGGCTTATCTCGCGCTCAGAAGTCGACTGCATCGGGAAGGTCCGGCTCAGTTCGAGCCTCTGCCCGGCAATGGCGAAGGAGGAACGACGCTTCTTCAGCGAACCGGCGGCAAGGGCGGCAAGCCGCTTGAGCCTGTCGCCGCCTTCCATAGTGCCGGATTCGGGAGCAGAGCCAAGGTCGGCCAGAAGGACGGCAGTCCTGTTCTCAGGGCTGAGCAGGGAAAAGTCGAGCCCGCCTTCGAGAGAAAAGCGGAACACGCCTTCACTGTCCGGTTCGGTGCGCTTCCAGCCAGCGGCATTCGTTATGATATCGGCTATCTGCTGTAGCTGAGACGACATGGCCTTCTCCTGAACGTTTCCTTTACTTTAGATATTTTTCTCGAACTCTGTCAAATCTTCTTTATTAAAGGAAGGAAGGGCGGGATTGCCGCCCTTCGTTATGGAAATCAGCCGAGTATCTTGGCGCGGGTCTGGTTCATGTTCTGCTGGATGGCGTCCTGCGTGGAACGGGCCTTCTGCAGGAGTTCATGCAGGGCATCGTCGAGGCGGCTGAGCTGTTCCTGCGTGGCGCGCATGCGTTCGGCATCAGCTTCGAGTTCTTTCGTGTTGGCTTCCACCATGGTCCCGCCAAAGGTGAAGGCTCCGCCGGCGATAGTGCCGCCGCCGCTTATGGCACCGGTAACACCCTGAATCCTTGAAGCCTGCACCATGCCGACATCGCCTCCTCCCCTGAGGGCCGCGCCGCTCATTACGGCACCGGTAATGCCGGAAGCTATCTGGAACGTGCCGCTGATGACGCTGGCCGTCAGGTCAAGAGCCGCCTTGGTACGGATGTTCTTGGCCTGCTCTTCGATATTGCTTATGACGGCTTCCGTCTGCAGGGCCTTGGCATCGGCAGTCTGCTTGCGCTGTACGGCGGCCATATCCTGAATAAGCGCGAGATAGGTGGAACCGAAGGAGGCAGGCGCGGAACCGACGTAGAGGCTGAAGCCTTGCTCGTAAACAGGGGGAGGAAGAGTGGGGAGCTCATCCTTGACCTTGGCTTCGAGTTCATCGAAGGTCATCTCGCTGGTGATGATGCTGTTCAGGTAGGTCTTGAACTGCTCTTCCGTCTTGCCGGTACGCTCGGTATACTCGGTGAGAAGAGCTTTGTAGTCCTGCTGATTATATCCGCTGAGGCTGGTGATATCCGTGCTCATGCTTCAATCCTTATCGTTGGGTCAGGCCATAGTGGGGCTCATGGCGAGCACCGTTCCCTGAGTCTTGTTGCAGGCGTCGACGATGGCGTCCACGGCTTCAAGGAGAGCGTTGGCTCGTTCCATCTCGTTCTGGACCATCTCCTGTTCCATTTCTATGGCCATGCGGATACGTTCGAGTATGGCTTCCAGCTCCTTCACT
>JAZQMJ010000405.1:0-2215 GCA_045543435.1 Mailhella sp. | reverse complement strand
GAAGGCAGGGCCTGCGAACATGACGATGATGCAGTACACAAGGAAGACACGGCCTATGCTGGCTGGAGACGTTCCCGCCTGGCTCAGAGACAGAGGCACGAAGAACTGGAAGAGGCAGACTGTTATGAGAGCGTTCGGTATGATGAAGAACAGGAGCAGTGAGCCCATGCGCCTGTCGCAGACGAAGGCAAGGGCCTCGCGTGCATCGAAGCGTTCGGAGCTGACTTCGGCAGTCCAAGATTCACGCGGCAGTGAATGCCAGAGCAGAGCGGCCAGCACGAGGAGCAGGGCGGCAGAAGCCGGGAACACGGCACTGTAGCCGAGCCTGTCGGCGATGAGGCCGCCGAGGGCGCTGCCGCAGAGCGAGCCTGCGTAAAGGCCTGCGAACATGAAGGCAAGGTTGCGGGCGCGCTGATCGGCGGGGGAATGGGCGATAACGAAGACCTGGGCGGACAGGTTGATGAAGCCGTAGCCGAGGCCGGCGAGGCCGCGGGCAAGGATGAAGGGCAGGGGGCTGGAAGAGAGCCAGCTCAGCGCACAGCCAAATCCGGCGAGAGCTATGCCGGAGATCAGCATGGGCCTCCAGCCGGAACGCTGGCTCCAGAAGCCGCCTATGAGCATGGCCGCGCCAGCCATGAAAAGTTCGCAGGATATGGGCAGGCCGGATACGACATCGGGCGGCAGTCCGAAAAGATCGAGTCCAAGCTCGCCGATGCGGATGGGTACATAGGACATCGACATCTCCGTGCCGAAAAGGCAGGCGAAGATGACAGGGCGCATGAACTCGGGCCGGGATGTCATGGAGTGGAGGCCGCTTCCTCCCATGAGGAGCAGATAGGTCAGTTCTACGAGGAAAAGCGCGGCAACGACAGTGAGCGTGAGATTATCGAGCATCACAGTGCGCAGGTTCCGTGCGGCGGCCTCTGCATCTATGGCCACGCATACGGCGCCTTCCCAGCTTCCGGTATCCTTGTTCAGGATGTCGCGCATGACCACGGGCGCGCTGTTCCTCAGGCGAGACCAGTCGTCAGCAGACAGCGCGCCGTTCCTGTCTGCGGCGCAGTGTACGAGGCCTGCCTTGTCGTAGACGGCCATGCCGAGAGACTCCATAGACCGCTGGCGGCTTATGAGCCAGTTCTCCATGTCTCGTATCTCGCTCACGCTCATGCCCATGGCCGCAAGGCGTTCCAGATCCCAGCTTATCTGGCGGGTGAGCTGATAGCCGTTCTGCTGGTTCTCATCCTCATAGAGTTTGGTGAGAGGAGAAACGAGAAGGAGGAGGAATGCCAGCTGGCCCAGTATCAGAGGGAGCAGGATGCTGGCGCGGATGAGCAGGCCCCGCTTGCCGCCAGCACTGGCGGCATCTTCCTGCAGAGCGCCGCGCCTTTTCAGGAAGGAGAGGAGAAGGACGAAGAGAAGGCATTCGCCAGCCGTGATGAGGCCGAAAAGAAGGAGAAGGTCGCTGGCGGAAGCGACGACGTGTTCAAGAACGGCGTCTTTTTCCACTGCAAGAAGCACATGGCCTGCAGTGTTCCCCTTCCTGTCCAGCACCATGCTGGAAGTCCAGAGTGCTTCTCGTGAGCTGAAGGTGTTCACGCCATCGAAGATCTGCTGGGCATTCTTGGGGACAGATATGTTTTTTTCTGCCGTGCTGTCCCAGCGGTAGATGACATCGCCGGAAGCGCTGGTCACAGCCAGATCATGCGCATCTGTACGTTCGCGGAACGGCAGACAGAACTTTTCCACGGTGGAAGGGCGCAGGCTCTTGCCAACACGGACGAGCAGGCTGAGATGGTCGGCGATATCCTTGCAGAGCAGGCCGTTGGCCTGGATCATGGGGTTCTGGTACTGCTTGTAGAGGGCAGAAAGCATGAGCGCGCCATAGAGAAGCTGCGCTATGAGCAGGGCCAGGAATCCGCCCAGAAAGAGTTTTCTCATGCCGCTTTGTTTCATTTTGCAGGTATCTGCTTGTAGATCTCATCCACTGCGGCAAGGATCTCAAGCGGAGGATTCCAGCCGATGGCGACCGCAGTCTTGAGGTTGATGGCAAGTCCGAGCTCAGGCTCGAAGACCTGATTGACTTCGCGCGCCTTCTTTCCCTCGACGACAGTCGCAATGGCTTCGGCCTCGAAGGCGCCGATGTCGGCAAAGCTGGCCTGCGCAAGGCTCATAAGCACGCCATATTCCACGAGCTGGGGGCCAGCCTGAGCAAAAC
>JAZQMJ010000404.1:0-1560 GCA_045543435.1 Mailhella sp. | reverse complement strand
TCGCACACGAAGCCGGGGTGGCCTTCGATCTCGCCCTGTTCAACGAAGTGTCCGCTCAGGTGCCTAACCTCTGTCACCTCGCCCCGGCCGGCCCCACGCACATGCAGGATCTTTACGCCGCAGGCGGCATCCCTGCCGTGCCGGCCGAACTGGTGAAGGGCGGCTACCTCGATACCAGCCTCACCACCGCCACCGGCAAGACCGTGGGCGAAAACATCCAGGGTGCCTCCATCAAGGACACCGGTGCCGTGCGCACGCTCGACAATCCCTACAGCCCCACCGGCGGTCCTGAGATCCTCTGGGGCAACATCGCCCCCGACGGCTGTGTGGTGAAGCGCAGTGCCGTTGCTCCTGAAATGATGTGCCACAGCGGCCCCGCCCGCGTGTTCAACAGCGAAGACGAAGCCATCGACGCCATCTACAAGGGCCAGATCAAGGCCGGCGACGTGGTGGTCATCCGCTACGAAGGCCCCAAGGGCGGCCCCGGCATGCGCGAGATGCTGAACCCCACTTCCGCCCTCGCCGGCATGAAGCTGGACAGCACCGTGGCCCTCATCACCGACGGCCGCTTCTCCGGCGCCAGCCGCGGCGCTTCCATCGGCCATGTGTCCCCCGAAGCCGCTGACGGCGGCCCCATCGGCCTCATCGAGGAAGGCGACATCATCGCCATCGACATCCCCAACGCTTCCATCAACGTCCAGGTGAGCGAAGAAGTGCTGACCGAACGCCGCGCCAAGCTCGTGCATCCCGAACCCAAGATCAAGAGCGGCTGGCTCTCCCGCTACGCCCGCCTCGTGAGCAGCGCCAACACCGGCGCCGTGCTGAAGTAAGGATGGATGCGGCCAGAGTTAGACCAGTCTGACTCAACGCGTGAAAGTATGCCCCTCGGTTCTCCGGAACCGGGGGGCTTTTTGTCGTGCCCCGGGGCTCTCGGCCTGCTGGCCTGAAGTCAGCTTCACTTTTCTAGTGGTGAGTCTTCCAGACAGGGGAAGGCGGGTGCTGCTTGGGGCTGCCGCCCCACGGAGCACCCCCTTCCATCCCCCGCCGGCAACCCCGCTAGGCCTCGCCGCGAGCCGTTTTCCGACTCCGCACGGCCTTTAGGAAAGGCCGCGCGTCTCGGTTCCTTCCGGCATCGCCATCTCGCGGCTCGCATGGACTGCGCGCACTGACTCGAAGGTCGTGCACTTGCCGAGGCGCACTGGCACGCCGCGCGTTCTTTGAAAGCCTTGTTTCCGGGAGAAGAGCTTCGAAAAGTTCCCGGCGACTGCGGAGCTTTCGGACGCTTGACAGAAAGGAAAACTCACTCTCGGAGCTCCCCGGCTAGACAGGCGGCGTTTTTCCCAAAGGAAGATAACTCGTCCTGCAGTCCGGCGCGGCTCGATGCTTTAGGTCGGAGGGCCCGCGAAGCGGTGCCCGACAGCCGAGCCGAAGTGAGCGGGGCGAAAGGGCCGAAGGCCCGAAAAGCCCCAGCGAACAAGGGCTGGCGTCATCTGGTGGTCATTAGCCAAGTGATGCGACGGAACTCGCAGAAGCGCGAGAGCGCGGCGAGTTCCTAAGTCG
>JAZQMJ010000403.1:0-15338 GCA_045543435.1 Mailhella sp. | reverse complement strand
CGCCCCCCCCTGAGGCTGACCGCCGCCGCAGAGGTCAGTGTACGGCGGCGGTCGTTCCAGCAGGCTGGGCTACTGGAGCAGGGAAAGCTGGCGCGAGTTCTGCCGGCGGCGCGGCATGCGGCCCACGGCGAGGGGCGTGTTCTCGAGGGCTTCGGCCTGCTCGGCCAGAGCTTCGAGGTTGCTGCAGGCGAGGGCCATGAGAGCGGGGGTGAAGGTTTCGGAGCTGAGGGAACCGAGGAAGGAACGCACACTGCGGATATCGTCGCTCATAGCCATAACAGGTCTCCTATAAAAAGAGGATTGATTTTTTCGTTGGGTGCCACCCTGGGCACGATTCCTTTTTTGCATTTTGCGTTTATTTTGTCAACTAAAAGTTTATATTTTTCTCAAGAATTAATTTTTTAATTTTTGGTTGACTTTGAAGATGCCTTCCTCTAAACCAAACATATGAACAACGCTACGCCAGAAACTCTCGATCGTCTGCTCCAGGGTGCCGGACTCCGGCGCGACAGCCAGCTCGCCGAACTGCTCGGGGTCTCCCCGCAGGCCGTGAGCCAGGCGCGCCGCAAGGGCCGCATACCTGACGGCTGGGTCCTCAAGGTGGCCGCACAGTTCGGCCTTTCCACGGACTGGATATTCTTCGGCAAGGGGCCGGGCGCCGTGCCTGCCGAAGCCGAGGCGTCCTCATCCAAAGAAGATGCCCAGAGGGCCGAGACGGACCAGCGCCGTCTGCGCGGCCGCAGTTTCTTCGGGGAAGTTCCTGCCGGAACGGACGACAGCATCGACATCGTCATGGTGCCGCTGGTCGGCGCGCGCCTTGCCGCAGGCCGCGGCAGTCTGGAGACCGACGGCGAGGTGCAGTCCTACTTCTCCTTCCGTTCGGACTGGCTCTGCCGCAAGGGCGACCCCGACAAGATGGTGCTCATGAAAGTCTGCGGCGACAGCATGGAGCCCGACATACGCCACGGCGACATGGTGCTCGTGGACCAGAGCAAGACGCAGATATACGGCCACGCCATCTATGCCATGGGCATCAATGAAGAAATTTATGTGAAACAGGTCGAGACCCTGCCCGGCGGCACCCTCGTCCTGCGAAGCCGCAACCCCGAATACGAACCCATACGCGTCGACCTCCGCGGCGACCTCGCCGACTCCGTGCGCGTCATCGGCAGAGTGATATGGTGCTGCAGGGAGATATGAGTTTACGGGGAAGGGGGAGAAACCTTTCTGGAGAAAAGCTTTGCAATTTTATATCATTATGAAATATAATGAGTAATTTTAAATTACTCAGAAAAATACCCACGAAAATACTCACAAATTAAAAAGATGTGAGTGGATTCCTTTGGATGAATGTGGGTATCCTTCTCTTGGTTTCAACCATCTCTCGCAGAGGTGCTATCCCCCCTTTTTGCTGTTAACGCCATCAGGCCGCCTTCGGGCGGCCTGATGTATTTAAGGTAACCCCACCTAAGCTTATCAAACATCTACCCAAGAAGCCATCGTCTATAGACGATTCATTCCTCAATAATACTCTGCGAAACTAATGGATTCCCTGAGCTCTGGGACAACCCGTCACCAAGGAGAATCCAATGAAACCATTTGACCTTTATGATCTTCTTAACAATACCAGCACTACCATTATTCAAGCTCGTCAGGCCAAAGATATGACGCAAAGAAATTTGGCTGACGAAACCGATATTTCTTATTCCCATATGTCCGACATCGAAAACGACAAAGTTGATATGGGATTGACCGTATTCAAACGGATAGCCACTGTACTGGGATTGGCAAAACGGCCAGAAGAATAACCTGTAGCTGAGGTATATTCCCACATAAGCAATAATACTCAGAACAACGGGAAACATGGGAATATACCTCAGTCCAACAAGAACCTTTTGTCCTTCTCGGCTACACCATATCAATGCCAGCGTGCTTGGCTGCAACACTCATGGCCGCCAGCGTTCGATCGTTTACGTTTTCTGCTTCTTCAAGGCTAACAACACTGTTGAGGTATTGCTTTTCGTAATACTTGGAAACGGTTTTGATACTTGAAGTTCCCTTTTTCTTTTCGGCCGCCGCGACCATTGCGGCTTCCTGCTTTTCGACTTTCTGGGCGTTGCGCTCAGCCTGTACTTTACGAGTGTTGGCTTCGGTACTGACCTTCCGAAGCTCTTGACTGCCATCGCCCTTTACATTTGCTGAGGGACGCCTTTTCGCGGCGGCTTCACGCTTCTTTTCCAGACTGGCTACTTCTGGAGCAGGGCGATTTTTCGTCCTGGCTTCAAAGGCAAAGGCTTCACGATACTCTTCATCTCGCTGAACGAGTTTATCTTTCGAGTCTTTCAAAATTTCAGCAATATAAGTCATGCCTTCACGAATTTCCTTATAGCGTGCCTGCACCTCTTCCTTGGAAAGTTCACCCTTCTTATATTTTTTCAGAAGCGTATTGAATTCTCTCGTATAGCATTGCAGACTTGCCATAGCATACTGCTCGACGCGGCTTGCATTGCGCATATCGGCATTCATATCGGCCTGATAACTGCGCATACGCTCCTTATCGTTTTTATATTGTGATCTTTTTGCATGTACATAGCCTACCAAGGCACCACCAAGCGCACCAATACCAGCACCGATCGCAGCTCCCTTCACATTGCCTGTAGCAACTCCTCCCACAACGGCACCACTAACAGCACCCAGACCGGCACCAATGAGAGTGCGGCTGATGAGATCTCTTTTAGCCTGCTCCAAGTCTTCAAAAGGCTGGTAGCACTGGGGGTAATATTCTGGTTTCATCTTCATGATAGATGGCGTTGGCATACACGCTGGCATCATGAGAGATATAATCATAAAAGGAATGAGCATGAATCGATTGAAACTGATCAGCGAGAAAACTTTAGACAACGACATAGATCACTCCTACCAATAGGTATTTAGTTTTTTCAAAAGCCAGTCAGGAAGAATGTCGCGCAGGGCACTCTTTTCATCCAACACTTGTACATCGGCGCTCAGATGCTTTTCAAGAACCCGGACGCGACGTGTCATACTTCTGCTGAATCCATCATCGTGAGCGAATTGCAGAGATACTTTTTTGAGCTGCGGCATGATTCGAGATTGCTCAAATCGACTGCATTCTTTTACCATCGCCAAATAATAAAACAGTGCGCTTTGGATGCCTTCCATGAATCCTCGGATATCCTTTTCCATTTTTTCTTTTTCCGCATTATGTTCAGATGAATCTTTTCGGGCGAGGTTTCCGTAGGCCTCCAAAAGACTTGCAAGCTGATACCCACGAGAGCCGTAATTAGCGATGGTTTCAAGCGAGAATAACGCTCCCACAAGAGTCTCACGTATCATACGTTCTTCACTCTCATTGACCTTTTCGTGGTAGAGCGAAGCCGTTGCCTCAGCCTGTGCGAGTCTCTGCTTTAATGCGGGATCTTCCACAAAAGTGGTGATGTGGCGAATAACGGTACGCACGTCGTCTTTTTCGGTGGCTTGTGCGGCTTTGGGGGCAGTTCTGTTTTTCCATTCTTCAAAAAGGCTGTCCCGGCGTTCCTTTGGTGTAAGAATACTGCCCAAAACGATTCGGAATCCCATATCGTCACGGACTTGAGCCTTTCCGTCCACATAATAGGCGGCCTCCACTCTATGCCCTGGGTGAAGTTCTTCCTGTGTGGTTGAACGCCAGCTTCCGCCCTTCATGACAAAGCCGCCGTAGCTTCCTATCTGCCTGCCTCCTGCTACAAGTCGGAAAGGAGAAAGAATCATTTCCGAACAGTTGCCAAGCATATCGTAAAGACCAAGGGGATTGGGCTTTCTTGCACCGATAGGAGAAAGCCCATGCAGGGATGAATCGTATAGCTGCGCTGTGATATACTCCCGGTAATCTTCTCCCTCAGGAATGGGATGAAGTGATGTCTGGCTGCGTTCAGCAATGCTTACTTTATGCCCGCCACGAGCCGCGAATTCCCATTCAGCCTCAGACGGGAGGCGAATGAAGGATGAACGCTGTTCCTGAGCAAAATACGGCAATGCCTCTGGATGGTTCTGCATCAGCCACTCAGAGTAACGGCGGGTAAACTCAAGAACATCGAACCAAGATATTTTCGTCATGGGCAGATAGTCGTCTGCTTCAAACTTGAAGGGAGCTCCCTCTGCTGACGGTTCCATTACAGCTCGCCATTGCGCCCTAGAAATTTCGTATTTGCCTATAAAGTAGACATAGGGGGTAATGCCCGAATTGCGAGCTTCCGAATACACCTTGTCGGATTGAAGGAATTCAACGATGCCTTTTCCCCAGGCAGATGGGATGTTTTCCGGCTCAAAAGGAGCGCTGATAGACAGCGTGTGCCTCTGCTCTGCATACTGCCCCCTATCCCCGTTGCCATCCGTCGCCGCCCCCGCAGAAGATGAGAGCTGGACACCTTGCTGGATATCCGTGGCATCAAGATATCCTGAGCTAGGAATGCACACTGGGCGCAGCGTCATTCCCAGTCCACCCGGCATGGGAAGAATAACATCCCCCTGGGCGGGATGGGGTTCGGAAACCTGAGCGGCATTCAGCATCGCACTTTTAGGCTTGAACTTTATTGCGGCCTCCACTGGTGAAGCCCACATGAGGGCAGCGCATAAAATAAGAATGAGTCTAGACATGACGGCGAAGAACCTCCGCAGGCTGAAGACGGAGCAGTTTTCTACCCGCACCGACACAGCATATGAGGGAAAGAATAAGTGCGCCAGAATAAAGCATCGCTGTGTAGATGGCCGGAATACGGCATATCGACTCCCCATGCTGGAGATACGATGCGCATACGACATCAAAAATGACGGCCGCACCGCCATAAAAGAGAAGCGATAACGAAGAGGCGCATATTGCACAAAGAATCATTTGCCCGACAGGAAACAGCAGGAGCGAGTATCCGGAAAAGCCCATCAGGCGGGCCTGGGCAAAAAAATGCTCCTTGCGGTTCACATTAGAGACTGCAAAGCTGGCAAGTGACATCATCATGCCGACGATGGTGACGCCTCCGATAAGTATGGTCACAAAGGAAAGGGTACGCTTCAGAGCCTGTATATTTTCAACCTCACGAGCAGAGGTATAGGACTCGATGCCTTCGCGCATGAGAAAATCCCGCATGACCACAACGTCATCCAGACTTTTTACATACATGCGGAACCCAGCATACGTCCTTTCGGGAGAACCTTCTTTGCCAGTCCATCCAAATTCAGGAACTGAAAAGCCGTCACGATAGCGTTCCACAGCCTCGGTAAAACTGAGCGGCGCATAAATGTGAGATTTCCAGTCTGCCGAATCAGGCAGGACGCCTAAGACGGGGACAGAGACAGAGACTCTTTCCAAACGTCCGCCATGCATACGGCTGACGAACAGCTCAAGGGAACGCTCCCCTTCTACAGCGGAAAGACTTCTTTCAAGCTGTCGGGTAATGACAACGCCCTTTTCCGAAAAGGTAATATCAGCATAACCCAGAAGCGGATCGCCTTCAGCTGTGGGGACAAGATCGGCAGAAAGCCTTTTCTCTTCTGCTCCTGCCAAGTTCACGCTGGCGGCCAGCGTTCTTGTCCGGGCAACGAGGAAGGAGACGCTGGGGTGAGAGGCCAGCTCTGTAAGACGCTCCTGAGTAAAACGAACACTGCCATACGGCGTGATGGACAACGTGGCAGGAGAGTTCAGAAGCCGCTGAGAAAGGGTATCTACAATGCCGAAACGTAATCCAGCCAGCAGAAGGATGGGGGTGAGGGCAGCGGCAAAAGCAAGGACTCCACAGAACGAAAGAAGATGCTCGTGGAGAAAATCCTTCCACGCCATAAACAGAGAAAGCCCTCTGGACGAGCTGGTACGGGACGGCTTTGAAACTGCACACTCCGCTGGAGACTCCTCCTTATCGCCCCGAGAAGAAGGGGTGAGCGTCCAGCAAGTGCCATTGCTAGACGCGTCCAGACCTGCATCCTCTCGGCGAACTTCCAAAGTGGGAACAGAGGAATCTTTCAGCAGTGCGTGATCGTGGCTGACAAGAAGCAGTGCGGTATCTGTATTCTCCACGCACTTCTTAAAGAGAGACATGACCTGACGAGCCGTTTCCGGGTCAAGGGCAGACGTTGGTTCGTCGGCGAGTACCAGTCGAGGAGAATGGATCAGGGCGCGAGCGATGGCGGCTCTCTGACGTTCGCCATAGGAAAGCTGTTCGGGCTTATGGTCGAGGAGACGCGTGATACCGAGCATGTCGGCCAGCTCATGCAAGCGCGGTTCGCCTCCTGCGCCGAACCGCAGGCGATACGGCATGAGGATGTTCTCTCGAACTGAGAGGAAGGGAAAGAGATTGCCAGCCTGATGGACAAAGCCGAAATTATTCCTTCGCAGGGCGGCAAGCCTGTCATGCTCGTTCTTTCGCCACAGATCATCAATGGAAATGACGTCTCCGGAAGCGTCATGGAGCGAAAAGCGGGAGACTTCGTCAGGTCTGGAAAGAAGAGCCAGCATTTCCAGCAAGGTACTTTTTCCGCATCCGCTGGGGCCAATAATCCCCCACGTCTGCCCAAGGCCGACGCTCAAGGCGTCAGCCTTCAGGCAGAACACGGAATCGGAACTCCGATAGGTCTTGCTGAGACCTTCTATCTCCAGAACCGGGAACATGGCTTACGGCAGCGAAGTCAAAGGAACCCTATACATGGCGTCGGCAGGATCTGGGCTTCCGAAGCTCTTCCAGTTGGCGGTGTCGTTATGGTATTCCTTGTAGAGCTGAATCTTAGACTCCAGTTCACGGATCTTCGCATCCTGCTCCATGGAGCTCATGGCGCTCCAACCTTCAGCGGTCATGCCCATGATCCAGCTCACATACGGAAGCCCGTCAAGAAATTCAGGCAGGACACCAAGTTCTGCTATATTGGTTGCAGAGCCACCTTCCTGAAGCTTGTTCGGATCACGCACGGTCTGCGCGGAAAGGGAGACGATGCGCTGGAACAGCTGACTGCTGTCGATGTCACGCGCGCTCTTTGCCGCATCGACAACCATCTGGAGCTGAAGAGCAAGACTGTCGAGCTGCCGCTTGTTCAGCAGGACAGTGACAGCAAGGGACTCCGTAGGCTTGCCTTCGGAAAGGCTGACCAGATCCTTATCGGCGGCCCATGCTTCGAGCATCTTGGGAGCTTGGGTATTCTTCTCACTGCCCACAAATTCAAGCTGGGCGGCATAGCCGATGCACTGGGCTATCTGAGCCATTTTCTCCTCAGGAGTCGTAGCCGCTACGGCTTCCGGCTTCTGGGCCATCTGCCCCTCGGCATTCTGCTTCATGATCTTGAGGATGATGCCGACCATGGCTTTGGAGAGCCTGCCAAATTCCTGACTGGCCTTCTGGGCATTGTACGCAGGCAGAGGCAGATAGACGCTCTTAAGGTTGGCATCGCGTACACTGGTAAGCGTACGGTACTGTTTTTCCGTTTTGGAAAGGCCATGCCGCTTTCCGGCTTCCGTCTGCAAATGGACAACGAGAAGGCGAATCCCCTTCTGAGCCAGCAGGTCGCGCATTTCCTCTTCGTTCAGACCAGTAGAGGAATACTTGTCGTCGTTGCGGATGGCTCCGGCGTCGGTAATGAGAACGGCGAGCTTGATGGCGTAAGGATTCCAGTCAAGCTGTTCGATGGCAGACATGATACCGGCAAAAGCATCCTCGTTAAAAGCATGGGTGGATACTTTGGCTTCATCCAGATTATCCAGCCCCTGCTCCATGACCTGCCTGCCGGAAACAGGAGTCAGAGGAGAAACTACGCGGGAGACATACTCAATGTTCTGGTTATGCCGAGTGCTGTTTCTATAGGCCACAACGCCCAAAGACAGGTCCTCGGACAGAGGATTCTTCTCCAGAGCATTATAGGTGTTGTGGATGAACTCCTTCGTTTTCTCGATGTAGGGCTTCATGGAGATAGTCGTGTCGATGATGAAAGCCACACCGGATTTGAACTTGCGTGGTTCAGGCGCGACTACGGCCTTGGGTGCGACTTCACCAGAGCCCGGATTGATACAGCCTACTTTGAGCATCTTGAGACCATACTGCTCATATTCAAGAGAGTGATCGAAGATGGGCATCAGGTAAAACTGCTCACGGGGAACAGCCGAAGCCTTGGGCTCAAGGGCAATAAGCGGGGACGAAGCGTCAAGGGTATCATGTCTGTATTCTCTGACCAGTTTGGTCAGATCGGCACCGAGATTTTCCGAGGTGATGAGCTGGTTCAGCCCATCATACGACCGGAAAAACATGACGGGATCGCGCCCCATTCTTTCCGTGAACGTAAGGGACAGAGCCTTGTCCCAGCGGGAACCGTTCAGACTGCGAATCCACTGTGTCGAGGAAGCCCCGGAGGAAGGAGACACTTCCAGCCATTCCTCGCCGTTGACGACCTTCTTGTCGTACACATAGAGCGGCGTGAACGAATCCACAACACCCGTGATTTCCTCGTTCGGACTTTTATACGACACCGTTCCGGGGTGGCTTATAACGCGCTGGTAGAGCGTTGTCTTGCCGGGAACAAGAAGAGGTTCACGGGCAGAGGCATACGCACCTGCGCCAAAAAGCATGGCCAGAGAGCAGAGAATGGCGGGGATATGTTTCATACTTCACCAGAATGAGCAGTGGCGACTGAATGCCGAAAACGACTAGAGAAGCCCTTCGAGAGCGCTGTCGTAGTCGGGGCTGGACGGGGCAGGAGCAGCTG
The DNA here is from genome assembly GCA_045543435.1 of Mailhella sp. Classification (GTDB taxonomy): domain Bacteria; phylum Desulfobacterota; class Desulfovibrionia; order Desulfovibrionales; family Desulfovibrionaceae; genus Mailhella. The sequence goes on along the minus strand of JAZQMJ010000403.1, from coordinate 6,611 downwards.
GCTTGGGAGTTGCCTTAACAGAAGTTTTCGGGGAAGGAACAGGCTCGGGCTGTACAGCGGGAGTCACAATTCCATTCTTGTAAGCCGCATAGGCAGACCAGGCTTCGGAAGCAATATTCACATCAAGAATTCTATTGAGTTCCAGCGCCTTGAACATGGAGAAATTAATTCCCGCAGGAACATTGTACTGTTCACCAAAGTTCGTGAAAGCTCTTTGCGTTGCTTCATCCAGTACACCGTTGACACCTACGGTCTTATCGCCATTAGCAATACACTGGGCCTGCATATAGGCAATAAGCCGTGCAGGATCGTTTTTATAATCTTCAAATTCACTTCGCATAGCCCTTATAACATGAGGGTCTTCAGCGAATATTCTATGCTGATTACCAACGCGCCAATACGGAACGTTCATAGTATTACCAACGATCTGTACTACACTGAATTCAGTAAGCATCTTTAGAGCTTGATGCCGTCCATGCATGGCAATAGCCTCAGATCCGATACCAAAGCCAACACCCTTAATAGAAAACCCTAAATCGTTGGAATTCTTGGCCAGCATTACGTTTATTTCGCCGCCGAACCTTCCGGGAATGGATACTCCATTGCTCAAAAAGAGATTGAATGAAACGCCGAGCCGTGAAAAACTGGTGTTGGTTTTAGTAAAACCGTCAAGCTGAGCTTGTCCGCTACCTCCTCCTACAGCTGCTATGCCTCTCATTTCATCGGAAGAGGAACTAAGATTACGGTCAAACAAAGAGATGGCACCTGCAATGGTATAGTCGGCAGTTGGGCGCATAGCCATTGGGGTCTGCGTCTGAATTTTGGAGGATTGCCTCAACAGCTGCTCTACTTGCAGATGATTGAAGTCGGATGCATCATACTGCTCAACATAGCGTATTTTGTACGAAATCTGAGAGATAGCATCACGCACCATAGTAGTGATGCTCCCCGGAATTTCGCCTGTTCCTGAAAGTCCGGTTGCATCATTAATAGGCTTTACATAGTAGTAGACGGTACTCGTGTCGGGAGGATAGTAAACCTGCAGTATAGTATCCAACTCCTGTAAGGCGGAAGTGTAGATAGATTGACTCGGTTTGGATACTTCCATTGAGGGGAGAACAGGAACTTCAGCCTTAAGGCATCCAGAGAGACAAGTTGCGGTAAGTCCCAGCAGGAGCAAAGTGGTAGCTATACGCATGAGAATATCCTTGGCGCTTTAAAAACGGGAGTTTTTAGGATTAGTAAAAATAACTGTTGAATTTTTAACCTCAGGCTTAACGATGACAGGACCATTTACTTTGGCTCCGCGTTCAATGGTGATATTGCCTATGCCAGCAGCATCTTCACCTTCATAGACTCTACCCTGCTTTTTGCCGGATTTAATTTGATTTGCCATATCTTCAGCCCAAGCACCGTATACCTTGGTCGCATGAGCATCAGACTTTTGGGTACGTGTTCCACTATAGTTACCCATTGCTGCGGCATAGGGATCTTCATCAGCATAAGAAGGTACAACTTGAATAAAGATACACAGTACAACAGCTAAAAGAATAATGTTTTTCATTGGTAGTTCCAAACTGTTAGGAGTGAAATCTATACCAAAGAATATCCTGAGCAACGCTCAGTCTTTTTTCTTCTTTGGATTGGGGATTACAATGGAATCCTGAATGACAGTACGCCGTTTGACGTTCACAAGCTCTCTGCCATCATTTTCAATGACGCCAATACGAGAGGCTTCATCTCCGGTTATGACGCTTCCGTTGCTCTTTTGCTCCTCCATCCACTGATCAAGAGACTTACCATCAATGATAATTTGAGTTTTATCTGACCTATCTGTATCGATAGCAAGACCTCTGCAAGGAGCTATGCCTAAAATAAGAACTCCCAGAAAGGCAATTAATCGATAACGCATATCCGCCTCGCATTGTAAATAAAAGAGGAAACGCATAGGATGCGTTTCCTCTTTTATGAACTACTTACTGATTCGAGATGCGACCAATATTGGTCTTAGCGCCTTCACCAGCGGTAACAACAGTGGAATTCTTGATAGTGGTTTCATTGACGGTATTGGTCATGGTACCACCCTTGTTGTCAATGACACCGACGTTGGTCTCAGCATTTTTGCCAGCGGTAACGATGGTGGAATCCTTAACCGTGGTTTCGTTAATCGTATTGGTCATGGTGCTTTTGTTGGTGTTGTTAGGAGCAGTCATCGTAATTTGCTTAGCGGCATGAGCCTGACCAGCGATAAGGGCCACAGCTATGGCGAGGGCGAGACTGAGTTTCTTCATGTGAGACTCCAAAGTTAGAGGTTACTATGTTAAGAAGGAAAACCTTCATCCGACTACTCTGACTATAAACGTCTTTTACCTTGCAGATCCACTAAGATTGCTTTGTTTGGACGTATTGAAGGTTGATCTCTTAGGCGGACTCATATTCTTCCGAACATTCCCCTGATAGCGGATACGAGGATTCACGCCAGCGGCATCCGTTTCTTCGACGCCGTTATTATTCCACGTCCACAGGTGGCCTTCCTTCGTATCAATGATAAGGATAGGGCCGCCGGGACTGGCAGGAATGGCCTTGTAGCGTTCGTTTTCAGAAGCGGAGGCCGGACCATGCCAGAAGAAACAGCCAGACAGCATAGCCGCGACAAGCACAGCCTTGAAACTTATCCCTTTCTTTACGCTGGACACGTTCAGCCTCCTTTTTACTTCTCAAAAACGCTCAGGCTTAGCTCTCGGCGTTATTTGCCCCAGTACGCATCGCTCTGCTCAACAACATCTTCAACAGAAAAATCAGTAACAACACCGCGAGAGTTAAATTTAACGTACAACGCTTTGCCGGTAGCCTTCGGCTTCTCAACAAACGGAAGGAAATCAGCGGGAGTGAGCTCTCTTTCTTTATAGATATACTTCCACTCATCCTTACCATTGTTTCCGGCTAGTCTTGCGGTAGGCTCACCGAACTCATCGCACACGCTGTCCTTAGTCGATTTTCCAATAACTATCCTCTGCTTGATATCTTCACGCGTCATGCCACGAATAGATTCGTCACCCTGTTTCAGCGTACATCCCGGGAGAGCCACACAGAGGGAAAGAAAACCAACGACCAAAGCCTTACGAATCGAGAGATTCCAGTTCATGCGAGTACCCCACAAGGAAGCGCAGGCAACCCTTTAATTCTGCGCCATGTTGAGAATTTTTTTTCGGTATCGAGTAAAGTGTACTTTTCCCAATGGTTTCAGCCAAAATTATAGTTTTCTTCCATCTACCATGAAACCATCTGTAATTGCAAGATTCTTTTATTTCATACCTGAAAAGTCGTATTTTATCGCCGACCTGTAGGCAAAAGTACACATTTTCCGACAGGTTACGTCTGATAGTTTTGATATTTATATACACGATAGTAGAAGCCTGACCGTGATATGCCGCATCGCCTTGCGGCCTCAGCTAAGGAGATGCGCTTATCTTGCCATAGTGCGTAAGCCTGTAAAAAATCAGGAGGAAGTGTTGTCTTTTTTCTCCCGAATTTCACTCCTCTGGCCTTTGCCGCCGCAATTCCTTCGGCCTGTCTTTTTCTGATATTTTCTCGTTCGTTCTGGGCTACGAAGGAGAGTACCTGAAGGACGAGATCAGCTATCAAAGTGCCGACGAGGTCTTTGTCGCGGCGCGTGTCGAGAAGCGGCATGTCGAAGACCAGGATGTCCACCTTCTTTTCGCGCGTCAGGATGCGCCACTGTTCCTGAATTTCTTCGTAATTGCGTCCCAGACGGTCTATGCTCGTGATGCAGAGCTGGTCGCCGGGGTGCAGTTTTTTCATCAATGCCCGGTAGCGCGGGCGGGCGAAGTCCTTGCCGGACTGCTTATCTATATAGACGCGGCCTTGCGGTATGCCGCGTTCCGCCATAGCGATGAGCTGGCGGTCCTCGTGCTGATCGGTGCTGGATACGCGGACGTATCCGTAAACCTTTCCCATTGATGTTCTCCTTTTGGTTGTTTGGGTGGGGCATAGTTATTCAGTCTCGCTGGTCGTGGGGAGCTCATTGGTGTTCACCGGGATGTCGTGCTGAGGTGCGGCTTTCTTCGATTGGCGAGTCCCATTGCGTCTCCTTGCGGCAGCAGATTTGATGAGCTGTTCCGTCTCGGTTTCGTTCAGATACTTGGCAAGCGTCGCCGGCTTGATGGCGACACCGTTTTCATTTAGCTTCTGTGCCATTTCTCGGGTTGTGAAACCGCGCTTCCTCATACGCTGAAGAGTCGGATAAAGAGCACGGACAGCATCGCGGAACGACATACTGTGGTTGCCTTCGAGCGTCTTTTTCTTGCTCTGGATGTTGGCGAATTCCGCCTGAATCCTGCGTACAGTTTCGGTATTAGTCGACATAATGTGCTTTTTCCTTTCGACGTGCTTCATGACGTCGGGTTAGAGGTTCACCGATTCCCGGTCGAGCGGGACGGTCGCCCACGCTTTGCGAATGCAAAGCCTAGTGGGCTATATCTTGGGCCTCGGGCCAAGTTTTGGGGAGCGCGGATTATCGCGGGGAGAAGGACGGCCCACCATCGTCGCGGGACAGCGCAGACTTGCGTGTAGCGAGGCGAGTCTGCCGTTCCATTTCTGCGCGGCGTGCCTCTTCCTGCTTGTCTGCGAGGAACCGCTCGAAGCGTGGCTTTTCTTCCGGCTGATCGAGAAAGCGCTTGAGAGTGCGCGACTCATCTTCGGTCTCGTCTTTCTGCTTCTTCAGCTCTTCAAGCTCCCGACGGAGGCGGGCGATCCTGCGGGCCTGCTCTTTCAGTTCGCGATTTCGCTCGGCAAGAAGTCCATCAACGATTTCCTTCCGCCTCTCCAGAATGGCCTTTTCGGCTAGAGCCTTTTTCTGCTCCTCAATGACGCGCCGCGCCTGAGCCAGCACCGTCTTGAAGTTGAAGAGCGTGGCCTCGGGCAACTCTTCGTTTCGAGCGAGATACCTTTCGGCCTCGCGGGCCTGCTTCTCGTAGTCCTTGATTTTGCCCTTAAGATGCTCTTCGAGGTCGTTCGCGGCGTAGAGCGTATCGAGCGCATGGCGCAAAACCTTCACGTTGTCGGCAGCGATGCGCTCGCGCTCTTCCTTTTCCTGTTTAAACTGTCGAGTGTTCAGGTGGATGCGCCGAGCTCCGGGTACTTGCTCAACTCCGCGTTGAATCTGGAAGCCGCATTTCTGAAGATGTTCAGGAAGTTCGCTTTGCAGGCGGCGCAGGCTTTCCCGCGTGTAGATGGCGTTGGCGTTGAGCCGCCCGTCCGGAGTCACCGGAACGTGCAGGAAGTGCATATGCGGCGTTTTCTCATCCATGTGGATCATGGCGGAGATGACGTTCTCGCTTCCCACGAATCTGGTGAGGAAGTCGCGACTCTCCTCGAAAAATCTCCTCTGTTCTTCTGGTGGCAGACGCGCGAAGAACGGCAGGTCCGATGTGACAATTAGGCCGCAGAGTACGACCGCGTCTTTACGTACGGCTTTGGGGAGATTGAGTGCCTCGATGCGAGCCAGCACCGCTCGGGCGTAGTCGCGCACTTCTGGCTGGTGAAGTTCGTAGTTCTCGCGGCTCTTCTCGTGCCTGATGTCGGGGTTGGAGTGGCTTCGCCGCTCGCGCCTGTTGTGGTTCTGGATGCCGCGAAGGGACTCACGCTTGAACTTATCCATATAAAGGACGAGGTACGACATGGCGGCTCCCTAATCATAGGCGATGCTCGCCGTGTTGATGCGCTCCATGAGGGCGCGAATGTCCTCCACTCGCCACGCGGATGTGCGAGGGCCGAGCTTCACAGGCTTGGGGAAGACGCCGCTTCGGCAGCCTTCCCTCCACGCGCTCTTGCTGATGGGGAAAATTTTGAGGATCTGGGGCAGACGGACGTAGCCTACCGCCGGAAGTGCTATTGCTTTTTGCATAAGGAAAAACCTCCTTGGTGGATTTAGCACCTCGGAGGTTAGGAAAAACGGCGGGAAAAGTTCGGGAAGAAATCGGGAATTTTCCGGGAATTTCGTGGAAAACCGGGAAGATGACGGGAATCACTCCTGCCGGATGCTCAGGCGGGCAACGCGATGTAAGAGTTTATCGACGTGATTGCGATAGGATTTGTCGTCGCCGAACTCCTTAGAGGAGAGCAACCTGCCAACCTGTGTTTTGCCGACCTTGCACCAGTTCAGAAGAACGTGGGCGGTGACGCATTTGACAGCAATTTTACCTGCTGATAAAAATAATTAATTCTGGAGGTTGTGGAGATGAAGATTGAATATCAAGATAGGACAAATTTTGTTTCTGACGAAGAATTACTTACTGATTTAAAGCTTGTGGCGAAAAAAATAGAACAAGAAGCCATCACGATAAAGGACTATGAAACATATGGTAAATATAATTCAACAACGTTTATACGGCATTTTAGAACATGGAATACCGCTCTGACTCTCGCTGGACTCAAAATATCCAATCGGCAGTATTCCGATGAAGAGTTATTTAAAAACCTTGCCGTTATTTGGATGAATTTAGGAAAACAGCCATCACGACGCGACCTGGCGCGTGTTCATTCTGAAATATCGTATAAGGCTTACGAAAGAAGATTTGGAAAATGGTCTT
>JAZQMJ010000402.1:0-3336 GCA_045543435.1 Mailhella sp. | reverse complement strand
TGGCCAGAGCTCCCCCATAATCTCTGGAGGTGCTTGTAGGCCTTGGGGGTGGCCACGCGGCCGCGCGGAGTGCGGTTGAGGAAGCCGCACTGGATGAGGTAGGGCTCGTAGATGTCTTCGATGGTGCGTATCTCTTCGGAGCAGGCCACGGCAAGGGTCTTCACGCCTACGGGGCCGCCGTTGAAATGGTCGATGAGCACAGTGAGTATCTTGCGGTCCATCTCGTCGAGGCCGGCCTCGTCCACATCGAGGCGGGAAAGGGCGGCGCGGGCCTGCTCGCCGTCCACCACGCCCTTGCCGTACACGGCGGCGAAGTCGCGCACGCGGCGCAGGAGGCGGTTGGCTATGCGGGGCGTGCCGCGGGAACGGCGGCCTATCTCCAGCGCGCCTTCTTCGGTCACATCGACGCCGAGTATGCGCGCCGAACGCTTCACCACGCGGGCCAGCTCTTCAGGCGTGTAGAACTCGAGGCGGTTCACGATGCCGAAGCGGTCGCGGAGCGGCGAGGAGAGCAGGCCGAGGCGGGTGGTCGCGCCCACGAGCGTGAAGGGCTCGATGTCCAGCTTCACCGTGCGGGCGGCAGGGCCCTGACCGATGATGAGGTCCAGCGTGAAATCCTCCATGGCCGGATACAGCACTTCTTCCACGCTGATGGGCATGCGGTGTATCTCGTCCACGAAAAGGATGTCGTGCCGGGAAAGATTGGTGAGTATGGCCGCGAGGTCGCCGCTGCGCTCCAGCACGGGGCCGGAGGTGGTCACGAGGTTCACGCCGAGTTCGGCGGCCATGATGCGGGCCAGCGTGGTCTTGCCGAGGCCGGGGTTGCCGTAGAACAGCACATGGTCCATGGCCTGCCCGCGCTCCTTGGCGGCGTTCAGATAGACGCGCATATTGGCGCGCAGCTCTTCCTGGCCGATGAAATCTTCGAGCCGCTGGGGGCGTATGGTCTCTTCCCCGCAGTCGGGGGCAAAGCTCTTAGGGACGAATTCTGCCATTTACATCTTTCCTTTGCCCACAGCCTTGAGCACGGCGCGCAGGGCTTCGCCCACGGAGAGGTCGGGATCGGCGGCAAGGGCTTCCTTGAGGAGCGGGCCTGCCATGTCTTCATCGTAGCCGAGGTTGGCAAGGCCGGTGAGGGCGTCGCGGTACACAGTGTTCGCGGGGGCCGTGCCGGCCGGCGCGCTGAACGAGACAGGGCCATCGCCGGGCTTGAGCTTGTACTTCAGCTCAAGGAATATCTGCTGGGCCGTCTTCTTGCCTATGCCGGGAACGCGGGTGAGGGCGTTGGCGTCGTCTTCCGCAACGATGCGGCGCAGATCGTCGGGCCTGTACTGCGAGAGTATGGCCAGCGCGGTGCGCGCGCCCACGCGGTTGATGCCGCGGAGCAGGACGAAGGTCTGCCGTTCGTCCCAGGTGGGGAAGCCGAACAGCTCCTGCGCGTCCTCACGCACGATGAAGCTGGTGAAGAACGAGGCCATGCCGCCCTGCGCGGGAAGCGAGGCAAGGGCGTGCTCGGGCAGGAATATCTCGTAGCCGACGCCGCCAGCCGTGACCAGTACACAGCTCGTTTCGGCGCGTTCGAGCAGGCGGCCTTCGATGTAGGCAAGCATGGGACCTCCGACGATTTGCGGGAAACTCACGCATCTATGCGTAATCAAAACATATTATCCAATCGTTTAAGTTACTTGATTCACGGCGAAAAATCAAGGCAGAAAGACTGCCGCCCCTCGAAGGCATGAGCTTTGCATCTTTCCTTATTGAGAATGATTGCAAAAAACAGACTTACGACTTATATACAGGGCAGGCACATAAGGAGCTTCCGCATGGCAGAGAATTTCCTGCATTTCATGGCCTCGCAGGCCGAAAGGCGCATAGCGCAGGCGCAGAAGGAAGGAGCGTTCGAGCATCTTCCGGGCGAAGGCAGGCCGCTCGACCTCGAGGATGACTCCAACGTCCCCGCCGAACTGCGCATGGCCTTCAAGGTGCTGAAGAACGCAGGCTACGTCCCGCCGGAAATAGCCGACCGCAAGGAGATAAGCACCATACTCGACCTGCTCGAACACTGCGAGGACGGCGCGGAAAAGGTGCGGCAGATGCAGAAGCTCGACGTCATACTCATGCGCATGAACAGCCGCCGCGAACGCTCCGTGGCCCTCACCGAACACGACCCGTACTACGAGAACGTGGTACGCCGCATAAGCCTCCTGAAAAAACACTCTTGATAGACAGCGCGGCCTCCCCTTCCTCACCGCCGCAGCCATAAAGGAAACGCCATGCTCCCCAAGAACGCATCCGGCCCCTGCATCCGCATCGAAGGCGCCAGACAGCATAATCTCAAGAACGTCAGCGTCGATATCCCGCGCGACAAGCTCGTGGTGGTCTGCGGCCCTTCCGGCTCAGGCAAGTCCACGCTGGCCTTCGACATCGTCTATGCCGAGGGCCAGCGCCGCTATGTGGAATCACTCTCCACCTATGCGCGCATGTTCCTGCCCAAGATGGACAAGCCCCTCGTGGACAAGATAGAGGGCCTCTCCCCCGCCATCTCGCTGGAACAGCAGACCACGGCGCATAACCCGCGCTCCACCGTGGGCACTGTGACGGAGATCTACGACTTCCTGCGCGTCTTCTTCGCTCGGCTCGGCAAGGTGTACTGCCCGCACTGCGGCGCACCCATCGAAGCCCGCGCCTCGGACGAGATCATAGCCGACATCATGGCCATGCCCGAAGGCTCTCGCGTCATCCTGCTCGCCCCGCTGGTGGAGATGCAGAAGGGCACGCACGCCGACCGCTTCAAGAAGCTCAAGGCCGAAGGCTTCGTGCGCGTGCGCGTGGCCACGCTGGGCGAAGAGCCGCAGATATGGAACCTCGACGAAGTGCCCGCGCTGGACAAGAACAAGAAGCACACCATCGAGATCGTAGTGGACCGACTGGTCATGCGGGAGGGCATCCGCGCCCGCCTCTCCGACTCGGTGGAGAACGCCCTGGCCGCCGCTGACGGCTACCTCATGGTGCTGACCGTCCCCCGGGACGGCGAGGAGGAGCAGGAGATGGTCTTCTCCCAGCACTACGCCTGCGAGGAGCACGGCATCTCCTTCGGCGAGCTGGAGCCTCGGATGTTCTCCTTCAACAACCCCGTGGGAGCCTGCCCCCATTGCGCGGGCATCGGCGATATGCAGAGGATCGCGGTCAAGAAGCTGATCCCCCACCCTGAAATGACCCTGTGGGAGGGTGCCATTCAGGTCAACGGCTTCAAGACCCTGGACCCCATGAGCTGGAACGGCCCCCTCTTTGAGGCGGTGGGCGAAAAGCACGGCTTCCGCATGGATCAGCCCATCA
>JAZQMJ010000401.1:0-2095 GCA_045543435.1 Mailhella sp. | reverse complement strand
TACCGTCAAAGCGATAGGACATACGCCAGAGCTTGCTTCCGTTCGGCGTGACATGGATATGAAGCCCTCCACCGTCGAAATGCTTATACGGCTTTTCGAGCGGTTTCAGACTGCGGATAAATACATCGGTAAGAGGCATGTAAGCTCCTTGTCCTGCACCTCGTATCATGATACCCCTTGGACGTAGCCGGACGAAATGCCCGGCCCATCCTCGGCTAGGTGCGAGTATCGTGGTTTTCGATACTCTCAATTATACTCACAATTTTTAGGGATTCAAGCGGGTCTTACAGGACTTGGAAAGACGTTCTTCGAAATAAAAGTCTATAATTCGTGCTAGTTATGGATTTTATCAGACGTAATCATACTCAACGTATGATTTCTGGAGAAAGGCTTTCTCCCCCTTCCCCGAACCCCATCCCCCTCTTCCAAAGACTTTTATTGGGGCAAACTATGGTCGATATCCTCGTGCTGGGCATCTCTGTCGCCATCGCGGCAGTCGGCATCTATGCCGCACGCAGAAGTCATGGATGAGTCCAAAGCGCGGGCGGGCTTCTGCCCATCATGATACGAAAAAAGGCGGCCTCTCGGTCGCCTTTCCTCATATATGAGGCGGGAGTGGACTATGCCGTTCCCGCCTCGATATGTTTAACGCTGTCGCCGTGTTCCGGGCAGGAAGAGCGTTCGCCCCCTGCCCTTCCGCCATCCCCTCAGGTCATGCGCTGTTCGGGCGCACGGCGCTCGTCGGGGAAGCTGGCCCTACACGGTTATCCAGCCCGGTTCCACGCCGGCAGGAGCGGCCTGCATCTGCGGCTGGGGGGCTTCCAGTTCGCCCCTGATGGCCTGGTAGCACTGCCTGGCCTTGCCCGCGCCGATGGAATTCATGGCGGCGTAGAGGTGCTGCTTCACCACGTCGGTGATGCACTTCATCATGGTGACGGGCTTGTAGTCGTGGGGGGCGGAGCCCATGTCGACGCGCTTCTTTTCGATGGCGTTCAGGGTGGAGAGGGTCTCGTCCATGGCCACCTGCAGGCGGCGCTGGCTTTCGAGGAATTTGTGGATGGGGCCGGGCACTTCTATCTGGTATTCGCGCTGCATGAGCTTGAGGGCCGCGCTCATGCGGGCGGCGGTATCCTGGAGCGTGCCCTTCTCGAAGATGGCGGCAAGCTGTTCCTTCAGGTCGTTGCCTGCGGCGTCGAACTTGGCGCGGCTGTCGGCGGAGAGCAGGGCGCGGAAGCCCTTGGCGAAAAGCTCTGCGTCCTTGGTGGCGGTGCCGGCCACCACCTGGATGACGTTGGCGCGTTCGCCCTTGTTCAGCTTGGAAGCGTTGCCGAAGTCGATGAGGGTGATGCCCCTGCCGGGGTCCTGCGCCTTCATTTCTTCAGTCATATCCCAGCTGTAGCTGGTCATGATATTGCCCTTGTGGATGTCGCCATGGTAGAAGCCCTCGGCAAAAAGGCCTTCGTTGGTCCACATGTAGGCAAGGTTCACCAGGGCCTCGTACTTGCCCCTGACGTCGTCATAGAGCTTGTCGAGGGTGTCCGTGTCGGCGGTCTCGCGGCGGCGAGAGGCTTCAGCCTTCAGGGCTTCTTCGAACTGGCCGAATATCTTGGCGCTTTCGATGGAAGTGAAATGCTTGTCGGCGGAGTTGCGGTTGATGAAGGCGCGCACGTCGGCCGCGCTGGCGATGCTGCCGTCCATGATGCCGGCGGCAAGCATCCTGCCCACGGAGCGTTCGATGTACTTCACCTCGGCGCTGGTCATTTCCAGGCGGGCCTCGAACATGGTGGCGAGCAGTTCGTCGTAGCGGGACTTGGCGGCGGCGAGCTCAGGCTTTATCTCTCTGGCCTTCTGGCCCATGGCCCAGACGTCGTCCATCCCTATGTTGCGGTTGCGCTGGAGGGCTTCGGCTTCTTCACCCAGAGCATCGAGGTCGTCCTGCATGTTGGCATTTATATCGGCAAGGCCGGCGTCTATCCTGGCCTCGTACTTGCCGAGAATGGTCTCGGTCACGAAGCTCTTCTGGAAGAGTTCGGAATGCTTCATGACGTCGAGCTCCAGCTTGTGCAGGAGACCCTTGGCGTCGCTGATCTTTTCC
>JAZQMJ010000400.1:0-8101 GCA_045543435.1 Mailhella sp. | reverse complement strand
TATTGTTTTCTGGGGGAAGGGGGACTTTCTGGAGAAAGTCCCTCTTCCCCCAGGCCCCCATCCCTTCAAAGACTTTTGATTATGGGTGAGATAAGGATACGGGTTTTGCCAAGGGAATCAATAGGACAAGGCGTTCTTCTGCTTAAAAAGAAAAAGCCGCATGGAGCGGCACGAGCGAACACTGATAAAAAGTTTTGAAAGGAAGGGGGAGTGGGGGGGGGAGGGGAAACTTTTCCAGAAGTTTCCCCTCCCCCTCAGGTTATCACATTACTTCACGAGAGCCTTGAACTCGGCGTAGAACACCGGGCAGGCTTCGAACTGGCGGCCGATGATGGGCTTGGACGCGTGGCGGAAGCCCTCGAGGATGCCGTCGTTGAGGCCGACGAAGGCCTCTTCCACGCCTTCAGGAGCGGTCACGGAGAAGCCGCAGTTCTGGGTGGTGATGACGACGTTGCCGGTGGCCATCTTGCGGGTGGGGTAGTTCGCGCCGTGGTGGCCGACCTTCATCTTGGAGGACGTGCCGCCGAGGGCGAGGATGAGGAGCTGGTGGCCGAGGCCGACGCCGGCCATGGGCATGGCATCGGCGAGCTTGGCGACTTCGGCGATGACGTCCTTCAGGGCGGCGGGGTCGCCGGGGCCGGAGGAGAGGAACACGGCTTCAGCGCCGGTGGCCTTCACCTGTTCGGCGGTGAAGGAGGCAGGCACGATGCACAGGTCCATGCCCTGTTCGGCAAGGAACTTGAGCTGGCTGTTCTTCACGCCGAAGTCGTACACGGCGACTTTGATGCCTTCGGTCCAGCCGGTGAAGGCTTCGCGGGCTTCGCCGTTCCAGCGTTCGGGGGCGGCGCAGGTCACGGCAGGCACAGCGCTCTGGCCTTCGATGGCAGGCAGGGCCTTGGCCTTGGCGACGAGCTCTTCGGCGCTCAGGCTGGTGGAGATGCAGGCGCGCATGGTGCCGTGTTCGCGGATGTGCAGGGCGAGGGCGCGGGTATCCACGTTCTCGATGCCGGGCACGCCGCAGCGGGCGAGGAATTCAGGCAGGGTCTCGGTGGAACGCCAGTTGGAGGGCTCCTTGCAGCATTCCTTCACGATGAGAGCGGCGACCTGGGCCTTGCCGGACTCCATGTCTTCGGGGTTGATGCCGTAGCTGCCGATGACAGGGTAGGTGATGCACAGAAGCTGGCCTGCGCTGGCGGGATCGGTGATCAGTTCCTGATAGCCGATCATGGTGGTGTTGAAGATGACTTCGCCGCCGGTCAGTTCGATGGGACCGGTGAAGGAGACGCCTTCAAGGATGAATCCGTCTTCGAGGGCGAGGAGGGCTCTCATGCGTTTTCTCCTTTGTAGTAGTCCTGCAGGCATTCCACGCGGAGGGCCTTGTTCTGTTCATGCTGGATGGCGCGGGCAATGGCGCGGGCACCGGTGATGGTGGTGGTGAAGGGCACGCCGTAGTGCAGAGTAGTCTGGCGCAGGGCGCGGGAGTCTTCACTGGTGCGCTTGCCTTCGGCCGTGTTGATGACGAGGGCGATCTCGCCGTTCTTCAGGGCGTCCACGATGTTCGGGCGGCCTTCGTGCAGCTTGAGCACGGTCTGGCATTCGATGCCGTTCTCGCGCAGGAGCTTGGCCGTGCCGCGGGTGCCGCAGAGGTCGAAGCCGAGGTCGTAGTAGGCGCGGCCGAGGTCGAGGACGAATTCCTTGTCGCGGTCGTTCACGGAGATGAAGACCTTGCCGGAAGTGGGGAGCTTCTGGCCGGAGCCGAGCTGGCTCTTGAGGAAAGCTTCGTCGAAGGTGGAGGCAACGCCCATGACTTCGCCGGTGGAGCGCATTTCAGGGCCGAGCACGATATCCACGCCGGGGAAGCGCTTGAAGGGGAACACGGCTTCCTTCACGCACACATAGCCTTCCTTGCGCATGGACCACGGGTCGAGCTCCTTGAGGGTCTTGCCGAGCATGACGAGGGTGGCGAGGCGGGGCAGCGGCACGCCGGTGGCCTTGGACACGAAGGGAGCGGTGCGCGAGGCGCGGGGGTTCACTTCGAGGATGTAGATGCGGCCGTCCTTCACTGCGAACTGGATGTTCATGAGGCCGACGACGCGCAGTTCCTTGGCGAGGGCGATGGTCTGGCGGCTGATCTCGTCGATGATGTCCTGAGGCAGGGAGTAGGGGGGCAGGGAGCAGGCGGAGTCGCCGGAATGGATGCCGGCGGCTTCGATGTGTTCCATGATGCCGGCCACATACACGTCCTTGCCGTCGGCCAGGGCGTCCACGTCCACTTCGATGGCGTTCTCGAGGAACTGGTCGATGAGGATGGGATGCTCAGGCGTATCGGTGCCCACGACATCGCGGAAGTATTCTTCCACGTCGTCAGGGCCGAAGCAGACCTGCATGGCGCGGCCGCCGAGCACATAGCTGGGGCGCACGATGATGGGGTAGCCGATGCGGGCCGCGGCCTGCTTGGCCACCTCGAGGGAGGTGCAGGTGCCGTTCTGGGGCTGGAGCAGGTCCAGCTTCTGGAGCAGGGCCTGGAAGCGTTCGCGGTCTTCGGCGCGGTCGATGGCGTCGGGGCTGGTGCCGATGATGGGCACGCCGGCGCGCTGGAGCGGCACGGCGAGGTTCAGCGGGGTCTGGCCGCCGAACTGCACGATGACGCCGTCGGGCTTCTCCATGTTGACGATGTGCATCACGTCTTCGAAGGTGAGAGGCTCGAAGTACAGGCGGTCGGAGGTGTCGTAGTCGGTGGAGACGGTCTCAGGGTTGGAGTTGACCATGATGGCTTCCACGCCCTCGTCGCGCAGGGCGAAGGAGGCATGGCAGCAGCAGTAGTCGAACTCGATGCCCTGGCCGATGCGGTTGGGGCCGCCGCCGAGGATGATGACCTTCTTCTTGTCGTGCACCTCGAGTTCCTTGCCGGTCTCGTAGGTGGAGTAGAAGTAGGGGGTGTAGGCCTTGTGTTCGCCGGCGCAGGTATCCACGAGGTAGTAGGTGGGCTCGGTGCCGGTGGCCTTGCGCAGGGCGGCCACATCGGATTCGGGGCGCTTCCACATTTCGGCGAGCTGGCGGTCGGAGAAGCCGAATTCCTTGGCCTTGCGGAGCAGGGCCACGAGTTCGGGGTTGTCGGCCGTCATGGAGTTGCCGAGGGCGAAGTCGCGCAGTTCGCCTTCCATCTTGATGATGTCGCGCAGTTCACGCAGGAACCAGGGATCGACGGCGGTGATCTCGTAGATCTCTTCGATGCTCATGCCGGCGAGGATGGCATGGCGCAGGGCGAAGATCTGCTTGGAGTTGGGGGTGCGGAGCTTGCGCAGGATGTCTTCCATGGGAGGCAGTTCGCCGCGGAAGTTGGAGCCGAGGCCGGGGGCGCCGATCTCGAGGGAGCGCATGCCCTTCTGCAGGGCTTCCTTGAAGGTACGGCCGATGGCCATGGTCTCGCCCACGCTCTTCATGGAGGTGGTGAGTTCGTCCTTGGCGCCGGCGAACTTCTCGAAGGTGAAGCGGGGGATCTTGATGACGACGTAGTCGATGGTCGGCTCGAAGCTGGCCATGGTGTCGCGGGTGATGTCGTTGAGGATCTCGTCCAGCGTGTAGCCGATGGCGAGCTTGGTGCTCACCTTGGCGATGGGGAAGCCGGTGGCCTTGGAGGCGAGGGCGGAGGAGCGGGACACGCGGGGGTTCATTTCGATGACCACGAGTTCGCCGTTCTTCGGGTTCAGGCCGAACTGCACGTTGGAGCCGCCGTTCTCGACGCCGATCTCACGCATGATGGCCTTGGAGGCTTCGCAGACGAGAGCGGTCTCCTTGCTGGTGAGGGTCTGCACCGGGGCCACGGTGATGGAGTCGCCGGTATGGACGCCCATGGGGTCCATGTTTTCGATGGTGCAGATGATGATGCAGTTGTCCTTCTTGTCGCGCACCACTTCGACTTCGATCTCCTTCCAGCCCAGCACGGACTGCTCGACGAGCACTTCGCTGGTCATGGAGGCGTCGAGGCCGGCTGCGCCGATCTTTTCGAGGTCTTCCTGGTTGTAGGCAACGCCGCCGCCGGAACCGCCGAGGGTGAAGGCAGGGCGGATGATGAGCGGGAACGTGAGTTCGGCGGCGATGCGGCGAACGTCGTCCATGTTGCGGGCGATCTCGCTCCTGGGCACGGCAAGGCCGATGCGTTCCATGGCATCGCGGAACAGTTCGCGGCTTTCAGCCTTTTCGATGACTTCGGCGTTGGCGCCGATGAGTTCCACGCCGCATTCTTCGAGGACGCCCATCTTGGCGAGTTCAAGAGCGGTGTTGAGGCCGGTCTGGCCGCCGAGGGTGGGCAGGATGGCGTCGGGGCGTTCCTTGCGCACGATGGCCGCAACGGTCTCGGGTTCGATGGGTTCGATATAGGTCCGGTCGGCGAGACCGGGGTCCGTCATGATAGTAGCGGGGTTGGAGTTGACGAGGATGACTTCGTAGCCTTCCTCTTTAAGAGCTTTGACGGCCTGAGTGCCGGAATAGTCGAATTCACAGGCCTGGCCGATGACGATCGGGCCGGAGCCTATGACCATGATGCGCTTAAGGTCTGTACGCTTAGGCATGCATTCCGCTCCTGAATAGGTTTAAACTTGCGTATGATTACATGGAAGCCCCTGAATAATCAAGGGGCACAGGAGGATGCCGGAGGCCGCAGGAGGCGGTTTTTCAAAAGAATTCCACAGGAAACGGCGTTCAGCTCCGAACATGGGGCCCTCATTAAGAAAAAAGCCACGAGGCAGGCTCATGGCTTTGAAAAAAAATCACTCTTCTCGCTGGGCGAGAACAGTATGTATCTGCTTGGCGTCGGCTTCGGCTATGGTGAACAGCCAGCCTGCGATGCGGAACTCTTCGCCTTTCTGCGGAACGTGGCCGGCATCGACGCTGAGATAGCCGCCGATGGTGTCCACATCGTCGGATTCGAGTTCGATGCCTATTCCCTTGAGTTCGTCGAGGGCGGCACGGCCGGAAAGCTCGTAGCGGCCTTCTTCGACGGGGCGGATGTCGGCTTCTTCAGGGGTGTCGTGTTCGTCGTCGATGTCGCCCACGATGACTTCGAGGAGGTCTTCGATGGTGGCGAGGCCGGAAGTTCCGCCGTATTCGTCCACCACGATGGCGAGGTGGTTCTTCTTGGTGCGGAATTCCTGGAGGAGTTCGCTGGCTATCTTGGTCTCAGGCACGAAGAAGGGCTGGCCCATGATGCTGTCCACGGGGTTGTTGCGCTCTTCGGGGTGGGTGAGGGAGCTGAGCAGGTCCTTGGCGTGTACGACGCCGATGATATTGTCGCGGGTCTCGCGGAACACGGGCAGGCGGGTATAGCCGGTCTCCACGATGGCGCTCGCCGCCTCCATGATGGGGGTGCCGGAAGGCAGGGCCTCGATGTCGATGCGGGGCGTCATGATGTCCTGCGCCTGAAGCTCGTCCAGCGAGAGGATGGAAAGAAGCATGGAACTTTCTTCCGCTTTCAGCTCGCCTTCCTGCTGGGCTTCACGGATGGCCTGTTCCAGATGATCTTCCGACGACTTGCCGGAAAAGAGAGAGCCGAGTTTCGACCACAGGCTACTGTGGGATTCGCCGTCCAAGACGATTCTCCTTCCTTAAGGTTATATAAAAGGTCCGTTCCGAACCGTGGGCATACTGGTTTGTGAGCATATCGCTTCGTTCTGGAAATATCAATAGTGCGGAGAGGAGCTTGACCGCGCGCCCCTTACCCTATATAGAGTGCTGGTACTTCGGTACGCCGGAATGGTGGAATTGGTAGACGCAGCGGACTCAAAATCCGCCGCTCGCAAGAGCTTGTGGGTTCAAGTCCCACTTCCGGTACCAGCAAACGAGAGCGCCTGCAGAGATGCGGGCGCTTTTTTCGTGCCCGGGAGGGAAATTTTCCGGCGAGGCCTTGCCTGATGCCTGGGGCTTTCTTACATTCTCCCTATTCAGGAGCATGTACTCCTTTTTCTGAACGATTATCCTTTGATGAGGTGATATATGAGATTTTCCGGCTGGGAAAACGTAAAGCCCGGAGAAGAGTTCTCCATAGATGAAATTTCCGCCTTCTACGGCGTCCTTGGTCCTTATCATATGCTGGAGAAGGTCAGCTTCACCCGCTGGGGCCGCTACCCCTTCATGGTCCGCGCCGTGGCCAAGGACGGGGTGGAAGGCCTCTTCGAGCCCGGCGAGAAGGTGCGTGTGTTCATGCGTCCCCTCCCCGGCGAGGATGGCGTGAGGGACTACGACGTGAAGGCCTTCCCTGAGAATATCTTCGAGAACGAGGAGACCCTGCGCCGCTTCATCGACATGGCGGAAGAGCGCGCCATCCATCAGTCCGACCCCAAGGGCGACGAGCCGTGGACCGAGATGTTCTGCGCCAAGGAATACCGCATGCCGTACTGCGAGGCTCTCGTCGGCCTCGAGCCCCCGTATTCCGAAGAGGATATGCTCAAGCTCTACCGCGTCTTCGCCGACCAGAACGCCGAAGTGGAACGCCGCTACGCCATGCTTTCCGGCCTGTACCGCACCGGCGCGGAACGCTTCTCCGGCTTCTGCTTCGCCCTTGCCCGTGAAGCCGTGGACGATGCCGAAGGCAATCGCCTCGTCGCCCCGTGGGACGTGGTGCTCCTTTTCGTCGAGCTCGATGCCGAAGGCGCTATCCTCAACTCCGCCACCGTGCCCCTGCGCATGGTGAACTTCTATAAGCCCGACAAGCTCAAGGCCTTCGCCGAGAGCCTGGATGACGAGTAAGAGTAGTTGACCGGAGCCAGAGTCTTTCACGGGCTTGACTCCGCACCCGCAAAATCTTAAACAGAAGGGGCAGGGAGTGCTCGAACACCCTCTGCCCCAGAGATGGGCACATCCTCCGCGTATTATGGTGTACGCAAAGCTTGGCCCGGTAGGAATGCACCTCCTACCGGGCTACTTGCGTTTTAGAGATTCAAGAAACGAATCACCAAGGACGCAAGGACGGCGGCCACCAAGGCGGCCAGCACGTCCCGGAAGAAGTGCTTCATGGAGGATATGCCCATAGGTGCAACCTAGTCTTTTTATTTGGTAGAAGCAAGTATGACAAAAGGCCGCCTCCCTGCGTAGGGAAGCGGCCTTTTTCATGCGCTTTGCAAGCTCAGATTAGAACTTGTAGCCGATGCCGATGCCGAAGTTGTGGGCATGGGGATGGGTGGTGCGGCCGGGAACGACGCCGGGGGTGCCGGCGGCGGCAGATTCGTTGTAGTTCTGCTCGTGGTTGTGGGCGTACATGTAGGCGAAGTCGAGGGTCCACTTGTCCCACTTGAAGCCGATACCGGCGGTGTAGTACTTGCGGCCGTTGGAGGGCATCATGTAGTCGCCATGGCCGTAGTTGTTGGGGGACTTGTCGAAGACGTAGCCGAGGCGCAGAGCCATCCATTCAGTGGCCCACCATTCAGCGGAGAGGTTGAAGGCCCAGTTGTTGCGCCAGTGTTTGGCGTTGTTGTTCCAGTCGTTGACAGGAGCCTTCTGATAGATGTTGAAGTCGGCGAAACGGCTCCACAGGGTGTAGGTGGCACCGGCTTCGATGCTCAGAGTCTTGGTGGGCTTATAGGCCACGCCGAAGGCGAAGGAGTCGGGCAGATGGATGGTGCCGCGCACCTTGCAGTTCTGGATAGCGTTAATTTTTGCGCCAGCGCCCGGGCTAACCATATTAGCAACACCAGCAAGAGAACCTATACCAGGGATCATGGCGGCGCCGAGCTGGTTGTCATAACGCATCTTGCCGTTGACCTTCAGGCTCATGGGAGCGCGATAGGTCAGACCGGCAGACCACTGGTCGTTGAACTGGGCATGCAGGGCGATGTTGCCGCCAAAGGCGAAGCCGTGACCATTAAGGTTCATGTCGCCGGGGTCGCCGATATCATATCCCATCATGCCGCGGAGGCCAGCGCGAAGAGCTCCCAGTTCAGCATTTCGGGAGAGATTCTTACGCATCTGCATGTCGGCGTACAGTACTTCAGCGCCCACGGCGATAGAGAAGACATCGTTGAGCTTGTAGGCGATGTTGGGATTGATGGAGCTGGTGATGAGCTGCACGGACTGCAGGTTGTAGCCGCCAGCCCAATTCTGGGGGTAC
>JAZQMJ010000399.1:0-4453 GCA_045543435.1 Mailhella sp. | reverse complement strand
GTCATGTTCTCGCTGGGCCACGCCGGCTTCATGGCCATCGGCGCCTATGTGTCCGCCCTGTGCGTACTCACGCCCGACCAGAAGGAAATGATGTGGCTCATCGAAGAGATCCTGCCTCCGCTGGCGAACCTCTACACGCCGTTCTGGTTCTCCGTCATCCTCGGCGGCGTCGTGGCCACGCTCTTCGCCCTCGTCATCGGCATCCCGGTGCTGCGCCTCGGCGGCGACTACCTGGGCATCGCTACCCTCGGCTTCTCCGAGATCATCCGCGTGCTCATCGTGAACGCCACCTCCATCACCAACGGCTCCCTGGGCATCAAGGGCATCCCCTGCTATACGGACGTGTACACGAGCTTCATCTGGCTCATCGTGGTCACGTTCTGCATAGTGCGCCTGCTGAACAGCAACTTCGGCAACGTGCTCAAGGCCGTGCGCGACGACGAGATCGCCGCTCAGGTCATGGGCATCAACGTCTTCCACACCAAGCTGTTCAGCTTCTGCCTCGGCGCTTTCCTCGCCGGCGTGGGCGGCGCTCTGCTCGGCAACCTGCTCACCACCATCGACCCGAAGATGTTCACCTTCCTGCTCACCTACAACGTTCTCATGATCGTTGTGGCCGGCGGCCTCGGCTCCATCACCGGCTCCATCCTGGGCAGCGCCATCATCACTGTGCTCCTCGAATGGCTGCGCGTGGTGGAAGAACCCATGAACCTCGGCTTCGTCGAGATCCCGGGCATCCCCGGCATGCGCATGGTGGTGTTCTCCGTGGTCCTGCTCATCATCATCCTGTACCGCCGCGAAGGCGTCATGGGCATGCGTGAATTCAGCTGGAACGGATTCTTCGGCTTCTTCCGCCGCCTCGGCAAGAAGGAGGAAAAGGCATGAGCAATGTCATCGAAGTCAAGAACGTGATCATGCGCTTCGGCGGCGTCACCGCTGTCGACCAGCTGAACATGGCCATCCCCAAGGGCAGCATCGTGGGCCTCATCGGCCCCAACGGCGCTGGCAAGACCACGGCCTTCAACGTCATCACCGGCTTCTACACTCCCACCGAAGGCGATGTGTACTTCAACGGCAAGAAGATCACCGGCATCCCCCCGCACAAGATCTGCGGCCTCGGCATGGCCCGCGCCTTCCAGAACATCCGCCGCTTCTCCAACGAAACGGCGCTGGAAAACGTCATGATCGGCCGCCACGTCCGCCGCAAGCATCACTGGTGGGGCGCCATGCTCGGCTTCCCCGGCACCAGCCGCGAAGAGAAGGACATCCGCCAGAAGGCTGAGGAACTGCTCGACCGCATCGGCCTTTCCGAATACCGCGACGAGCTGGCCTCCTCCCTGCCCTACGGCGCACAGCGCCGCCTCGAGATCGCCCGCGCTCTGGCTACCGAGCCCAGCTTCCTCCTGCTGGACGAACCCGCTGCCGGCATGAACCCGCAGGAAAGCCTTGAGCTGATGAACTTCATCCGCCAGATCCGCGACGAGTTCAACCTGACCATTCTGCTCATCGAGCACGACATGAAGGTGGTCATGGGCGTGTGCGAACACATCTGGGTGCTGGAATACGGCAAGCTCATCGCCGAAGGCAATGCCGACGCCATCCGCTCCAACCCGCGCGTTATCGAAGCCTACCTCGGCGAGGATGTGAACAATGTTGAAGATTAACGACCTCCACGTGCATTACGGCGGCATCCATGCCGTCAAGGGCGTTTCGCTCTCCATCCCGCGCGGCAGCGTTGTCACGCTCATCGGTGCCAACGGCGCCGGCAAGAGCAGCATCATCCGCTCCATCGCCGGCCTCGTGAAGGGCGCCAAGGGCGAAGTGCTGCTCACCCGCCGCGAAGGAGACCAGCCCGTCCAGCTCCTCGGCCAGCCTGCCGAAAACATGGTGCGCAGCGGCATCGCCCTCAGCCCTGAAGGCCGCCGCATCCTGCCCCACCTCACCGTGGCCGAGAACCTCCAGCTCGGCGCCTGGTGCCGTGAGGACAAGGACGGCATCGCCAAGGACATCGAGATGGTCTACGACCTCTTCCCCCGCCTGCGCGAACGCAGCTGGCAGAAGGGCGGCACCCTCTCCGGCGGCGAACAGCAGATGCTGGCCGTGGGCCGCGCTCTCATGAGCCAGCCCGACCTCGTGATGCTCGACGAACCTTCCCTCGGCCTCGCCCCCATCCTCGTGCGCGAGATCTTCGACATCATCCGCCACATCAACGAGCAGGGCAAGACCGTTCTCCTCGTTGAACAGAACGCCTTTGCCGCCCTCTCCATCGCCGACTACGCCTATATCCTCGAAGTCGGCTCCGTGGTGCTGGAAGGCCCGGGCAAGGACATGCTCAAGAACCCCAAGGTGCGCGAAGCCTACCTTGGCGGCTAAGAGCCTGCCCCGCTGATATCCAAGCCCTCATGGGAAACCATGGGGGCTTTTTTCTGCCCTTCGACTTGACAGAAGGGCCGGATATTTCCGAAAACAGCAGAACGCCGCCAATCATCCCGCACCCCTTTTCCCTTTTTCTGCGGCGTCAGGAAACTCCATGAAGATCATCCTTTCCCTTCTGCTCTGCCTCTTCCTCGGCCTGCCTGCTCCTGCGAAGGCCGAACAGCCCCGCGAACTTACGGCCACTGTCTTTCCCGTCTGGATACTCCTGAAAGAAGTGGCGAAAGACGTGCCCGGCGTGAACGTGAACCTGCTCCTGCCCGCCGGTTCAGGATGCCCCCACGACTACGCCATG
The DNA here is from genome assembly GCA_045543435.1 of Mailhella sp. Classification (GTDB taxonomy): domain Bacteria; phylum Desulfobacterota; class Desulfovibrionia; order Desulfovibrionales; family Desulfovibrionaceae; genus Mailhella. Next base: position 1,725 of record JAZQMJ010000399.1, on the reverse strand, counting down.
ACGCCCAACGACCGCCGCCGGCTGGCCAAAGCCGATGTGCTTGTGATGAACGGACTCGGCCTTGAGGGCTTTCTGGGCTATGCCTCCAAAAGAAACTCCCTGCTGAAGCCCGGCGCGTCCGTCATCATCGCCGCGCAGGACCTCAGCGGCATCCTTCCTGCCGAAGGCTCCTGCAGTCACAGCCATTCCGGCCATGGCAAAGAAGCCCGTTCGGCCAATCCGCACATCTTCGCCGCGCCTTCCATGATGGCAAACATGGCCCGTTCCATAGTCTCCCAGCTGTCCAGCCTTGACGCGGCAAACGCCGACCGCTATCGCGCCAACGGCGCAGATATCGTCGGTCGCCTTGACGCTCTGGCCGCAGAATGCCGAAACTCCGGCGAAAAGCTGAATGCTCGCGCTGTCATCGCCCAGCACAACATCTTCGACTACCTCGCCCGTGACATGGGCCTGCATGTGGAAGCCCACATACAGCCCCACGACGGGCAGGAACCTTCCGCCCGCGGCATGCTCGACCTCGTCCGCCTCATCCGCTCGAAGGGCGTTGCCGCTGTTCTGACTGAACCGCAGTACCCTGCCCGCGCCGGGCGCACCCTTGCCGCCGAGACCGGCATCCCGTGCATAACGCTCGACCCTGCGGCCAACGGTCCGGAAGGCTTGGGATCGCCCCTCGACTGGTACGAAAAACTCATGCGCGAAAACCTTCGCACTCTGGAGCAGGCTCTTGGAACTCGATAATTCTCCGGCCATCGTCTTCGACCATGTGAGCGTCACCCGCAACGGCCTGAACATACTCGACCATGTGAACGCCACCATCCCGCGCGGAAGCTGGACTGTGCTCATCGGCCCCAACGGCGCAGGCAAGACCACCCTGCTCCTCGCCCTGCTCGGCGAGATAAACTATCGCGGCCGCATCGAGCTTGGCGGAGGCAAGGGCCTGCGCATCGGCTATGTTCCGCAGAAGCTCAACGTGGACAGGGGCATGCCCTTCACCGTGGCGGAGTTCCTCGCCATGGGCATACAGAAGCGCCCGCTCTGGCTGGGCATTTCCAAGGCCGCCAAGGAAGAAACCGCGCACCTTCTGGAGATGGTCCACGCTTCCCACATCATGAAGCGCCGCGTGGGCACGCTTTCCGGCGGCGAGATGCAGAGGGTGCTGCTCGCTCTCGCGCTCCAGCAGAAGCCCGAACTGCTGGTGCTGGACGAGCCTTCCGCCGGTGTGGACTTCGAAGGCGGCCGTCTCTTCTGCGAACTGCTCGAAGACCTGCGCTCCTCGCAGGGCTTCACGCAGATCATGGTCAGCCACGACCTCGGCATGGTGGCGCACCACGCCACCTGCGCCATCTGCCTCAAGCGCCGCATCGTGGCGCAGGGGGCGCCGCGCGACGTGCTCACCGGGCCTGTCCTGCAGTCGCTGTTCGGCATGCACATGGGCCTCATCTGTGCGGAGAGCCATACGCATATCGTGCCCGCGCTCGCCCCCTACGATCCTGCTTCCGCCCTGCCCGCTTCCGACATCCGCCCCCTCGAACAGGTACGCCTCGAATGCGCCGAAAAGGAGCATCGCCATGTTTGATATCTCGTGGCTCCTTTCTCTCGCCGCCCACTTCCCCCTGGAAGGCATGGACATGCGCTTCATGCAGCAGGCCCTGCTGGCCCTCGTGCTCCTCGCCCCCATGACCGCCGCGCTCGGCGTGCAGGTGGTGCATTACCGCATGGCCTTCT
>JAZQMJ010000398.1:0-13666 GCA_045543435.1 Mailhella sp. | reverse complement strand
CAGGAGGGGCCAGATGATACGGGCCGCCTTCTGGGCACGGGCCTGGATTTCGCCTTCGGACTTGATGTCGAGCCACAGAGCGCCGTGGTAGCAGAACATCAGCACAAAGAGCACGCCGCCGGCGAGGCCGTAGGGATTCAGCAGTTTGAAGAGATTGCCGTGGTACACGCCGTTCTGGTCGATGGGGATGCCCATGAACAGGTTGGCGAAGGCCACGCCGAGCAGCAGGGCGGGAGCGAAGCTGCCGAGGAAGAGGCCGAGGTCGCACACGTTCTTCCACATGGGGTTCTCGATCTTGTTGCGGAATTCGAGGGCCACAGCGCGGAAGATGAGGCAGAAGAGCAGGATGAGCAGGGGGGCGTACAGCGCGCTGAACAGCACGGCGTAGGCGTTGGGGAAGGCCGCGAAGGTCACGCCGCCGGCGGTGATGAGCCACACTTCATTGCCGTCCCAGAACGGGCCCTGGGCATTGAAGATGATGCGGCGGTCCATGTCGTTCTTGGCGACGGCGGGCATCAGAGTGCCCATGCCGAGGTCGAAGCCGTCGAGGATGAAGTAGACGGCCCAGAGCAGCGTCCAGAGGAAGAACCAAATAGTTTCCATATTACGCCTCCTCAGCGGTGTTGGCGGGTTCGGGGCCCTTGCGAGCGAACTTGCGCAGCAGCCAGATGTCTATGATGCCCAGCAGGGTGTAGATGGCGAGGAAGGCGAGGAAGGACACGAGCACGGACTGCGCAGGCACCGGGGAGACGGCGTCGGAAGTGCGCATCAGGTTGTACACGATCCAGGGCTGGCGGCCCACTTCGGCCACGGTCCAGCCGGCCATGATGACGACATAGGGAACGGGGATCATCCAGGGCAGGATCTTGGAGAGGTACTTGTCTCCGCCGAGATCGTTGCGGCGCCACACGGCCCATGCGGCCATGAAGATGAACAGGCCGCCGAACGCCACCATGAAGCGGAAGGACAGGAAGGTGGGAAGGACGGGCGGGATGTCTTCCTTCGGGAAGTCGGAAAGGCCCTTCACTTCAGCGTTGGCGTCGCCGAAGGCGATCCAGCTCATCATGCTGGGGATGGGCAGGGCTTCGATGGCATTCTTGCCGTTTTCCTGGTCAGGCCACACGAAGACGTACATGGGGGCGTTCTTCTGGGTGGTCCAGTGGGATTCCATGGCGGCCATCTTGGCAGGCTGCAGCTTGGCCACGTTCATGCCCTGATGGTGGGCGGCGAAGGCGGCGGGCAGAGCCATGATGAGGGTGAAGGGAGCGGCTATCTTCACGGCCTTGGTAAAGAGGGAGACTTCGTTCTTGCGGGCGAGGTGCCATGCGGCAACGCCAAGCACGAAGAAGCCGCCGAGCATCCAGGCGGAGGAGACGGTGTGGAAATATTCGCCCCAGGCGTAGGGGTTGCTGAGCACGGCGAAGAAGTCGTCGAGTTCGGCGCGGCCGTTGCGCATCACATAGCCCACAGGGTTCTGCATGAAGCCGTTGGCGAGGATGATCCACAGGGCGGAGATGTTGCCTGCAAGGGCCACCATCCAGATGGCGAAGCAGTGCATCTTCTTGCTCACGCGTTCCCAGCCGAAGGCCCAGACCGCGATGAACGTGGATTCAAGGAAGAAGGCGACCGTGGCTTCGATGGCGAGCAGGGAGCCGAAGATGTCGCCCACGAAGGCGGAGTAGCGAGACCAGTTGGTGCCGAACTGGAATTCCAGCGTGATGCCGGTCACGACGCCGAGGACGAAGTTGATGAGGAAGAGTTTTCCCCAGAATTTGACCATGCGCTTGTATTCTTCGTTGCCCGTGCGGACATACATGGTCTCCATGATGGCCAGCAGGACGGAAAGGCCCAGCGTGAGCGGCACGAAGACGAAGTGGAAGAAGACGGTCATGGCAAACTGAAGGCGGGAGAGGAGTATCAGGTCCATAGTTTGCTCCTATAAAAATCATCCAGCCTGCGGCGGGGCGTGCCGCAGACGACAAGGCCGAAAGCCCAGCTAAGAGCAGGGTATAACCTCTGCTCTAGCTGGTCAATCGGTCAAATGATCAAAACCGCTCACTGAGCGCATTTTTCCTTGAGGGCGCGGGCCACGGCCACACCGAGGGCGCGGGCGCTGGCCAGGTCTTCTTCGCTGGGGTTGAAGTAGCTCTTCACGGGTTCGGCCACCACTTCGACCTTCATCTCGGCGAGGGCTTCGGTCATCATCTTGGGAGCTTCGCCGGACCAGCCGTAGCAGCCGAAGGCGGCGCCCACGAGGTTCTGGGGACGCAGGCCCTTGATGTGGGCGATGCAGGCCATCATGTTCACCATGGGCATGTTGTTGCGGGTGGGCGAACCGAGGATGAGGGCACCGGCATCAGCGAGAGCGGTGGTCACTTCGCTGGGATGCGTGTCCTGCAGGTTGTACATGGTGTACTGCACTTCTTCATCGGCAAGTCCGTCGGCAACGGCTTCGGCCAGCTTGGCAGTGCCGCCCCACATGCTGTCGTAGGCGATGACAGCGGCACACACGGGCTTCTGTTCGGCCAGTTCCTTGTAGGTGTCGATGATGAAGGCGACGTCTTCGGGGGTACGGAAGATGAGGCCGTGGTCGGGGGCGATGACGTCGAACTGAAGGCCCATGTCGGTCACGCGCTTCAGGGTCTTGAGAACCTGGGGGGAGTAGGGCAGTACGATGTTGTAGTAGTAGCCCTTGGTGGCGTTCAGTATGGTCTTGTGGTCGGTCTCGTCGGCAAAGCGGAAGGAGCTGGCGATGTTCTGGCCGAAGGCGTCGTTGCTGAACAGCACCTTGTCTTCTTCGAGGTAGGAGACCATGCTGTCGGGCCAGTGGAGCATGCGGGTCTCGAGGAAGGTGATGTTGCGTTTGCCGATGTTCAGGCGGTCGCCGTCCTTCACGATCTCGATGGGCCAGCCGGTGGTGTCGTAAATGTTGGTCATGGACTTATAGCCCATGGGGGAGCAGAAGATCTTTTCGGGCTTGCAGAGCTTCACCATGCGGGGCAGGGCGCCGGAATGGTCCTGCTCGAGGTGGTTGCACACGATGTAGTCGATCTTTTCGGGCTCGATGATCTCGGAGATGCGCTTCACCAGGGTGCCGTATTCGTGAACGTTCACAGTGTCGAAGAGGACGTTCTTTTCGTCGCAGACGAGGTAGGCGTTATAGGTGCTGCCTTCGGGAGAGCGGCTGTAGTGGTGGAAGTTGCGGATGTCGAAGTCGACGGCGCCGACCCAGTAGATATCTTTTTTCAGTTCGACAGGCTTCATGATTCCCTCGTAACGATCATGGAAGTGGAAAAAGTAAAACGGCGAGGGCCTGAAGGGTAGGCGCTCGCCGTTCAAAGTTGTTATTTATTCAGCAGAGAAATCGTCCTTGCCGGCGCCGCAGACGGGGCAGACGAAATCTTCGGGGAGGTCTTCGAAGGCGGTGCCGGGGGCGATGCCGTTATCGGGGTCGCCGACGGAAGGATCATATTCCCAGCCACAAACGTTGCAGGTGTACTTGCTCATAGTATTCTCCTGATGCTGTTATCCACAGGTGCGGCCTGTGTCTATGTGTTTCACTCTGTCGCGCTCTTCCGCCCGCTTGGCATCGTTGAAAAGATCCAGCGTGCCGACAAGGTAGCCGGTGATGCGGCGGATGCGTTCGAACTTTATCCCGGCCCCCGTCAAGACCTCGCCGGAACGGACTTCGGGAGCTGTCTTAGCGAGTATCATAAGGGCCTCCTGCTCGTCTAGCCGAGCTTTTTGAACATTTTCTTGCCGGCGCCGCAGACGGGGCAGTGCCAGTCTTCGGGCAGGTCGGCGAAGGAAGTGCCGGCGGGGACCTTGCCCTTGCGGTCGCCCTTGTCGGGGCGGGAGATGTAGCCGCAGTTGCTCACCTGGCACTGGTACATGGCCTTGGGGTCGTCGTCGGCAGGGGCTTCGGCGGGAGCTTCGTCAGCTTCTTCGGAAGCTTCGAATTCATCCTTGCCAGCGCCGCAGACGGGGCAGACATAATCGTCGGGGAGGTTTTCGAACGGGCCTTCAGAGCCGTCGTATTCCCAGCCGCAGACGTTGCAGGTGTACTTTTTCATTAGAGTTCCGCCTTCCAGAGACCATGGAGGTTGCAGTATTCGCGGGCCACAACGTGGTCGGCCTTGATGTTGAATTCAGCAACGGGCTCGTCGCCGGGCTTGAGGAACTTCTTGTAGGAGACGCCGTCGGCGATGAGTTCGATCCATTCGATGTAGTGGGCTTCGGTCATGGCGTGGGCATCGGAGCCGACCTTGACGAGGTAGCCGTTCTCGGTCTTTTCGATGACGGGGACGTGCTTTTCCTTGGCGCCGTCGGTCTGGCCTTCGACCATGTGCTTCATGGGTTCGCCGCAGCAGATGAGGGGGGCTTTGCCGCCGTTGAGGACTTCAACGATATTGCCGCAGTGGGTGCACTTGTAAACTTCGTTTCTGTTAGGCATGGTATATCTCCTGGTGGGTTGGTGGTGCGTTTGGGGAGTCCATTGCTGAACTGTTGAGCTAATAGTAACGATTCCTGATAAAATGTCAAGCCCCTTTTTCCGGGAAATCCTAATTTTTTGCTAGGAGAGGCTGAAAACTTCTTCTGGCTATGACCATAGCACGAAAAAAATTTATGTCATCCAGCGGGAAATGCCATGATTTCCGACTGGATAAATCACGGCTTCTGTGATATTCTGCCTTCCGCAATTTTTCCTGTTCCCCAGATATTTCTTGGCTGCCGCCGGGAAATGCGGTAAACAGTCCGAACCACTATGAAAGAATATCGCGATTACTACTTCCTCAAGGCCAAGCAGGAGAACTATCCTGCCCGTTCCATCTATAAGCTTAAGGAAATGGACAAGGCCTTCCGTCTGTTCAAGCCCGGCATGAAAGTGCTCGACCTCGGCGCCGCTCCCGGTTCGTGGACGCTGTACGCCGCCGAGCGCGTGGGCGAAAGGGGCCGCGTCATCGGTGCCGACCTTCAGAGCACCGAGACCCACTTCCCCCCGAACGTGACCTTCCTGCAGGAAAACGTGTTCGAACGTACGCCGGAATTCGAGGCCCTCCTCGAAGAGACCGGCCCCTTCGACCTGGTGATAAGCGATATGGCTCCCCGTACCACCGGTACGAAGTTCACCGACCAGGCCCGTTCCCTCGAACTGTGCCTTGAGGCCATGTACGTTGCCGACCGCTATCTCAAGCCGGGCGGCGCATTCATCGCCAAGATCTTCATGGGGCCGGACTTCCAGGATCTGGTGAAGCCGCTCCGCGCGCGCTACACCACCGTCAAGACTTTCAAGCCCAAGAGCTCCCGCGCGGAAAGCAAGGAGATCTTCGAAGTGGCTATGGGCTTCAAGGGCCCTGTTCAGGAATAAAAAAACAACACTTTTCTGTTTGGAGGATATATGGCCGGACATAGCAAATGGGCAAACATCAGACTCCGCAAGGGCGCTCAGGACGCCAAGCGCGGCAAGGCCTTCACCAAGGCCGCCAAGGAAATCATCATCGCTGCCAAGGCTGGCGGTGATCCGGCCGGCAATGCCCGTCTGCGTTCCGCTATCGCGGCCGCCAAGGCCGTGAACCTGCCCAAGGACAAGATCGAAGCCGCTATCCGTAAGGGTACCGGCCAGGATGCCGGCGGCGAACTCTTCGAAATCACCTACGAAGGCTACGGTGCCGGCGGCGTCGCCATCATCGTGGAAACCGCTACCGACAACAAGAACCGCACCGTTGCCGAAGTGCGCCACGCCTTCACCAAGTACGGCGGCGCCATGGGCGAAAGCGGCTCTGTGGCCTTCCAGTTCGACCGCATGGGCGTCATCACCCTCGACAAGGAAAAGTATGCCGATGAAGAGACTGTGATGAACATGGCCCTCGAAGCCGGCGCTGAAGACGTGCAGGACGAAGGCGACGTTTGGGAAGTGCGCACCGCCATGGGCGACTTCAACACCGTGCGTGAAGCCCTCGAAGCCCAGGGCGTGGAAATGCTGGAAGCCCAGCTCGCCATGGTGCCCCGCATGCAGAACCCCATCGACGCTGAGACCGCCAAGAAGCTCGTGCGCCTCACTGACGCCCTCGAAGACCTCGACGACGTGCAGAACGTGTTCACCAACGCCGACTTCCCCGAAGACTTCGACCCCGAAGCCTAATCTCTGTTTGACAGCGGTGCCTGAAAAGGATATAACGCCGCACATAGGCCAGTAGCTCCAACGGCAGAGCGGCGGTCTCCAAAACCGCATGTTGGGGGTTCGAATCCCTCCTGGCCTGCCATAGAACGAAAAAGAGGAACGAGTGATCGTTCCTCTTTTTCGTTTAAGACTGGATTTTTGCAGTTATAAAAAAGCCTCTCACGAAGGAGAGGCATAAGAAACAGATTCAGAACAGAGAAGTTACTTCAGTTTCTTTTCGAAAATGTTCTTTCTCTTCTGCACAAAAGAGCCCACGCCATCCTTGGTCCTAGTGAGCGTCACAGGGGCCTGCTGATCGCCGTAGGGAGTGACATTGGCGTTGCTGAAAGAGAGTATGAGCTTCCCCTTGGAGAGCTTGCCGGAGATGCTGCCCTTAGGGTGCTTCTTGTTCCACTTGTTGTAGCTGACATCGGCTACGCAGGTGGCGGTGAAGGAGTCAGGGTTTTTCTTCGTCAGCTTGAAGAGCAGGGCGTATTCTCCGTCGCCCACATAGGTCAGCATGTGGACTCTGTCCTTATTGATGGTGACGAAGCATTCGTCACCGCCAGAGGGGATGATGCCGGAGAACCCCATGGGCTCGGTGTAGCTGAGCTGGTCCGTCTGCTGGTCGGTCACAGCGCTCAGCGCTTTGTCGGCGGCGTTCAGCGCGCCGGAAAGCATGTCCAGCGCGCCGGCGTGTCCGGCGGCAGGAGAGAGGAGGGCCAGCGACAGTACTGCGGCAGAGAAGAGGCGTTTCATCGTGATGCTCCTGGGAAGATTTGGACTGTTTCGAGTCTAATCCTGTGAGCCTACAAGTCAATATCCGCGTACAACGAAGAAGCCCCCGTTTCCACGAAGGAAGCGGGGGCTTCGAAGCATCAGCCTAGGCTGACCGCACTGATATTACATGAAGTACAGGACGGTGAGCAGGATGAAGATGGGGTACAGGAAGCCCACGGACCAGGCCATGTAGCCGAAGAAGCTGGGCATCTTGACGCCCTGTTCTTCAGCGATAGCCTTCACCATGAAGTTGGGGGCGTTGCCGATGTAGGTAACAGCACCCATGAACACGGCGCCGGCGGAGATGGCGGCGAGGGTCATGGCACCGGTGGTCATCAGTTCGGCAGCGTTGCCACCGGCGGTGTTGAAGAACACGAGGTAGGTGGGGGCGTTGTCGAGGAAGGAGGACAGGATACCGGTCATCCAGAAGAACATGGCATTGATGGGTTCGCCGGCGGCATTCTGGGTGGCGCCGACCACAGCGCCGAGGGCGCCGTCGGTGCCGGCCTTCAGGATGGCGATGGCGGGGATCATGCTGAGGAAGATGCCGATGAAGAGCTTGGCGACTTCTTCAATGGGAGCCCAGGAGAAGCCGTTGAGCTTGCGGGATTCCTTGCTGGTCTTCTTCCAGGAGGCGATGGCGATCACCACATAGAGGAAGTCGCGGAGCACGTTCTGCAGTTCCATGGGCACGCCGAACACGTGGAAGGTGGGGCCGGTCCACTGGGCGGAGATCAGGGTGTTGCAGACGATGGCGAGCAGGAAGAGGAAGTTGATGTTGCCTTCGAAGGCAAGCTTTTCCTTGGTGCCGGCGGCTTCAGCGGGAACAGGGGAGCCTTCCTTCTTGAAGAGGATGGTGTCCAGCAGGAAGTACACGGCGAGCAGGATGGCGGAGGCGATCAGGGTCTTGGTGAACAGGTACTGAGCGGTCCAGAAGAAGCTCACGCCCTTGAGGAAGCCGAGGAACAGGGGCGGGTCACCGAGGGGGGTGAGGGAGCCGCCGATGTTGGCAACGAGGAAGATGAAGAACACGACCTGATGCACGCGGTACTTGCGGTGAGCGTTGGCGCGGAGCAGAGGACGGATGAGCAGCATGGCGGCGCCGGTGGTACCCATGAGGGAGGCGAGGCCGGTGCCCACAGCCAGGATGGCGGTGTTCACGAGGGGAGTGCCCACGAGGGTGCCCTTGAGGCGGATGCCGCCGGCCACGGTGAAGAGGGCGAGCAGCAGCAGGATGAAGGGCATGTATTCGAGGAGGATGGCGTCAGCAGCCAGGAAGAAGGCGTTGCCGAAGCCGAACACGAAGCCGCAGGGGATGAGGAACATGAGGGCCCAGAACAGGGCGATCTTACCGAAGTTGTGTTCCCAGAAATGGGGGCACTTCAGCGGGCCGAGGGCGATGGAGAGAAGCATGCACACGAACGGGATCACCCAGAGGATGGAGAGTTCGGCGCCGGGAAGGTGGAAATGGCCGTCAGCAGCGAAGCCGAGGCTGGGCATGGCCAGCATGGCAAGCAGGGCGGGCAGGATGGATTTGATACGATGCATCCACGTACTCCTTGTAACGAAAAGATAGGAATTTGTTTCCATTATCACAAAAGTGCCATATCGGCAAGAACTTTGCATGACTTGGGGCAGAAGGGCTTGACGCCGGACAGGCTTTGCGTTTTCTTAGAGAGAAATGTCAAACAATAAGGAAGCTTCCATGATACAGCCCCCCAACATCCTCACCATTGCCGGTTCCGATTCCGGCGGCGGCGCAGGCATCCAGGCCGACCTCAAGACCATGACCGCCATGGGCGCCTTCGGCATGAGCGTCATCACCGCGCTCACCGCGCAGAACGGCCTCGGCGTCACGGGCATCCACGCTCCCGAGCCCGAATTCGCCGCCCTCCAGCTCCGCACCATCCTCGACGGCTTCCCCGTGCATGGCGCGAAGACGGGCATGCTCTTCAATGCCGGCATCATCAACGCTCTTGCCGATATCCTCGACGGCGAGGACTTCCCCCTCGTGGTCGACCCAGTCTGCGTGAGCACCAGCGGCCACAAGCTCATGGAAGACGACGGCATCGCCGCCCTGCGCGAACGCCTTTTCTCCCGCGCTTCCCTGCTCACCCCGAACCGCCCCGAAGCCGAGACCTTCACCGGCGTTAACATTAAGACTGATGACGATGCCATCGAAGCCGGCACGCGCCTGCTCGACATGGGCGTGAAGGCCGTGCTCATGAAGGGCGGCCATGTGGAAGGCAAGCCCGTTTTCGTGACGGACTGGCTCCTCGAACAGGGCCGTGAACCCGTGGCCCTGCGCCAGCCCCATGTGGATACCCAGAACAGCCACGGCACGGGCTGCACCCTCTCTGCGGCCATCGCCACCCAGCTCGGCTTCGGCCTGCCCCTGCGCATAGCCGTGACCAAGGCCCAGGAATTCCTCAACCTCGCCCTGCGCCACAGCTACGCCCCCGGCAAGGGCTTCGGCCCTGTGAACCACATGGCTGGTCTGAAGAAGTGATTTTTTTTGTGGGGGAGAGGATCTCCCCCACACCCCCACAATTATGAGGCGGCAACGTTCCGGACTGCGTCCGGCTTCGTTGCCGCCTCATGTTATGTGTGATGGGTTACATTTTTTTCAGTGATTCGAAGATGGCTTCGGCCTTCTTCCTGCCTATGCCCGGCAGTTCCATGATGCGGGAGAGGCTGGCCTTCTTCATGTCCGCCACGGAATCGAAGTGATCCCAGAGCAGGCGCGCCGTTTTCGGGCCTATGCCCGGCAAGTGCTGGAGTTCGCCGCTGAAGGCCTGTTTGGCGCGGGCCTGCCGGTGCCTGCCGATGGAGAAGTCGTGGGCGGCGTCGCGCACCACCTGCAGGAACAGCAGTTCCGGGCATCCTTCGCGCAGGGGCAGGGGATTGCTTCGCCCGGGCACGAAGATGCGGTCCGCCACGTTGCCCGCTCGGCGGTCGGCGTGGCCTTTTTCGTCACGCGCCTTGGCTATGCCCGCCAGCAGGAAGGGCAGGCGTCCTTCGTTCTCGTCCGTGGCGAGCTCTTCGCGCAGTATCTTGTCCACAGCGGCGAGCTGGCCGCGCCCGCCGTCGATGAGCAAAAGGTCGGGCCATGGCTCGCCGTGTTCGAGGCGGCGCTTCGCCCACATGGTGAGGGCGGCGTAGTCGTCGCCGCCTGCGCCCTCGATGTTCCACACGCGGTAGTCTTCCTTGAGCGGGCGTCCATCCTCGTAGATGACAGCGCCGACCTTGGTGGATTCGCCGCCGGTATGGGAAACGTCGGCACATTCCACGCGCACCACGGGTCTGTCCCAGCGGAAGGCCGCGGCCAGCCTGTCGGCCAGCGAGGCCGTGTCCTTGCGGTTCTTCGCGGCTTCGCGGGCATTGCTCCGGGCCATGTCCAGCAGGCGGCGTTCCTCTTCGTTGCGGGGAACGGCTATGCGCACCGGCCCGCCGCGCATCTCGGCCAGCACGGCTTCCAGTGCGGCCTGCCCGTCTTCCGGCGTGCCGCCGTCTTCGCGCTGATCGGCACGGGCGGCTTTTTCCGCCTCCTGCTTTTCCTTTTCGAGGCGTTCCTGTTCCGCCAGCATGAGTGCGGCCTGCTCGATGACCGTGAGCTCGCGCGCTTCTTTTTTCTCCCCCGGAGCGTTCAGCGTGCCTTCGCCGCAGAAGCAGGGCGTCACGTCTCCTCCGGCGAGGAAGGGCGAGCCCATGCTGGTCGAGCTCATGCCCGCGACCTGCGCGCTCTGCGAATCCACGGCAAGCGCCGGGCCGGATGCGCCTGCTGTCCACGGCAGATAGGGCAGGACTATGCGCGGCGGGATGGAGCGGTCCGCGTGGTAGAACTGGCCGAGGAAGCTCCACAGCAGTTCGGAGGCGTCTTCGAGGCCGAGCCCGGGCCAGAAGAACGCGCTCCTGTCCTGCACGAGGCCGTGCCGCACGAAGACCACGCCCAGCGCGAGGCCTTCCGCAAGGCTCACGAGGCCGAGCACGTCCATGTCGCCGCCGTTCTGGAGCACGATGCCCTGTTTCTCCACAGTCTTCTCGATGGCGCGTATCTGGTCGCGCAGGCTGGCGGCGCGTTCGAAGTCCAGCTCATCCGAGGCTCTTTCCATGGCGGAGCGGAGCAGGTCGATGAGTTCCGTGGACTTGCCGGAAAGCAGGAGGGAGACGCGCCGCGTCATGTCTGCGTATTCTTCGGGCGTCACGGCGTCCACGCAGGGCGCGGAGCAGAGGTGGATGTGGTGGTAGAGGCAGGGCGTCTCGCGGTTCTTCATGGCGCGGTCGGAACAGCGGCGCAGGGGGAAGAGGCGGTGTATGGTCTTCCACGTCTCGCGGGCGGCGAGGCCGGAAGTGAAGGGGCCGAAGTAGCGGGCGCCGTCGCGCTTCTTCATGCGCCGCACTATCTCGAGGCGCGGGAAGGGCTCGCGTTCCGAGAGGCGGAACATGACGTACTGCTTGTCGTCCCGGAGGCAGATATTGTAATGCGGCCTGTGCTTCTTGATGAGGCTGGCTTCCAGCAGGAGGGCTTCCTTCTCCGAGTTCGTATTGAGGAACTCGATGCCCGCGGCCTTGGATATCATGGCGCGGGTCTTGGCGGTGAGCTGGTCTGCCGGACGGAAATAGGAGAGCACGCGTTTGCGCAGGTCGCGGGCCTTGCCCACATAGATGATGCGCCCGGAGGCATCCTTATAAAGATAGACGCCGGGCGTGGAGGGGATGGATGAGGGGGCAGGGCGTTCCATGCGTGGCTCCGTGGATTTTTGCGCAGTGTAGCACGGCAGGGCAGTCCCCGCCAGAGACGAAAAAGGCCCGCCCGGCGAGGGGCAGGCCTGAGATCTTGGAAGAGGGTGGGCTTATTCTTCGGTCTCTTCCGCTTCGGGAGCGGTGAAGGGGGTGTATTCCTTCGGGTCGTCGAAGATGTGGATGCCGTGGGGATAGTTGGCGTACTGCGGGCGGGGCAGCTTGTTGCACACATAGTCCACATGTTCGCGCAGGCCTTCGGCGGCGCGGGTCCACAGCGGGTCGAGCACGACCTTGAGGCCTTCTTCGCGGGCCAGCTTCACGGCGGGCACATAGTCGGCGTCGTTGGCAACGAGCACGAGGCGTTCGGCCTGGCGCTTGTAGGCGATGGTGGCGATGTCGAGGCCGAGGCGCATGTCCACGCCCTTCTGGCGGATGTCGGGATAGATGTCGCCGGCTTCGATGTCGTTCACGCTGATCTCGCCGGCCATGAGTTCGCCGAGGCGGTTGGCGTCGAGCTGCCACTGGCCGGCCTGCCAGGCGGAGCGGCCGAGGCGCAGGGAAAGTTCAGGAGTCACGCGCAGGGACTGCAGGAACTGCTGCTTGCGGGCCACGAGGGGAGTCTGGGAGAAGTCCAGCGGGCCGGAGAGGGGGTGTTCGCCCTTGCCGGTGAAGGGGAGGGCGTCGTAGAAGAGGATGCGGCCCACGGTCTCGCCGGGGGCGAGGTGGGAGAGGCAGTGGCGGCGGATGCCCTGCCCGTCAAAATAGAAAGCCTTGAGGGAGATGATGCGCTTGCGCATGAATTCGCCATCGACGATGAATGTAACTCTGCTCATTTGAAACAGCCTTTTTAGAGGTGGCAGGATATTGGGACCTATGACGATATTCCCTTCCTGGAGCGAAAACAGGAAAGGTTCTGATAAAAATAAAAGTGTTACGCGAATATGTCAAGGCGGTGCGGGAATGCACATCTGTTTCCTGCCTGCATATCCTTTTCCCTTCTTGCTCCCGGAAGTTCTTCGCGCTATCTTTTCCCATGCGCCGGAAGGAAGGCTGTTTTCCCGCTCCGGCCCCATGCAATCAGTCCGCCGGGCGGACTCTTTCTGACGGGATACATCAATGGAAGAAGTATATGTCCTTTATCTGCGCGATGCCGCCGAGCTCTACGGCGAAGGCATAGCCTATGCCACGCCGGATTCGGCAGGCATGGACCTGCGCGCCTGCATCGAGTCCGAAAGTCTGGTCATCGAACCCGGCCAGCGCGCCCCTGTGCCTTCGGGCATCTGCATCGAGCCCCGCGTGCCCGGGGTGGCCGGCTTCATCTATTCCCGCAGCGGCCTCGGGGCAGTGAAGGGCCTCACCGTGGCGCAGGGCGTGGGCGTCATAGATGCCGACTACCGCGGCGAACTGGTGGTGTGGCTGCTCAATACTTCCGACAGGCCCCTTGCCGTGACGCGCGGCGACCGCGTGGCCCAGCTCGTGTTCCAGCCTGTGTTCCGCCTCGAACCTAAAGCCGTGACGGCGCTTTCCGAAACGGAGCGCGGGAGCGGCGGCTTCGGCCACACGGGCCGGAGCTGAGGAGGACGTATGCTTCCCGCCCTTTCCTTCCCCGTTTCTCCCGACTGGAACGTGCCGGACGAAGCCCAGTGCGTACGCCTCTGGGACAAGTACGGCATGATGCCCCATATCCGCGAGCACTGCCGTGCCGTGGCTTCCGTGGCGCTGGAAATAGTACGCCGAGCCGAAGAGCGCGGAGTGCTTCCTGAAGGGCGCGGCCTCAGTGTGCCCTATGTGCTTGCCGGCGGCCTCCTGCATGACCTCGCCAAAACGTACACCATTCGGCACGGCGGCTCCCACGCCCAGCTCGGCGCGGCATGGGTGCGCGACGAGACCGGCAACCCCGCCCTTGCGCAGGCCGTGCTCTGGCATGTCTCGTGGCCGTGGCAGGATGGTCCTCTCGATGACGCCGCCGATCCGTTCCGCCTG
>JAZQMJ010000397.1:0-2076 GCA_045543435.1 Mailhella sp. | reverse complement strand
GCGCATCCGCGTTCGCCTCGGCATGGTGGGCGACACCTGCTACGCCGTCTCGCTCCCGCGCGGCGCAGGCACGGTGACCAGCCTCTCCCGCGCCGACGCCGTCATCCGCGTGCCCCGCGACTGTGAGGGCCTCGACGCCGGCAAGCCCGTGAAGGCCGAACTCATCCGCACCCGCGAACAGATAGAGGGCGCGCTCCTCGTCATCGGCAGTCACGACAATACGCTGGACCTCATCGACAGCATGCTCCGCCGCACGCATCCCCGCTTCCGCCTCACCTCGGCGCATGTGGGTTCTCTGGGCGGCCTGCTGGCCCTTTCGCGCGGGCAGTGCCACCTCGCCGGATGCCACCTGCTCGACGAAGGCACGGGCGAGTACAACAGGCAGGCCATGCGCGACCACCTGAAGGGCGTGCCTTCCCTGCTCGTACACCTCGCCGACCGCGAACAGGGCTTCCTCGTCCTGCCCGGCAACCCCAAGGGCATCACGAAGTTCGAAGACCTCCTTCGCGAGGACGTTTCCTTCATCAACCGCCAGCGCGGCAGCGGCACGCGCGTGCTCCTCGACTATGAGCTGAAGACGCGCGGCATACTGCCCACCAAGGTGCGCGGCTACCGCGACGAAGAATACACGCATATGAACGTGGCCGCCGCCGTGCTCTCCGGCCGTGCGGACTGCGCCCTCGGCGTGCGCGCCGCGGCCGTGGCCCTCGGGCTGGACTTCGTCCCCGTGGGCGTGGAGCAGTACGACCTCGCGGTCGCCAGGGCATGGGCCGACGACGAACGCATGCAGGCCCTGCTCGAAGTCATCCGCTCCCCTGAATTCCGCGAAGCCGTGACCGCCATGGGCGGCTACGATGCCGGCCGAAGCGGCGAGATACTCTGGGAATACGACGGAAACTAATGAATGAGACTGCCCCTCGCATGGGCAGAAAAGGATATTTTGCTATGAGTCAGTGCGATCATCAGTGCGGAAGCTGCAGCAGCCAGGACTGCGCAGAACGCGCCTTCACCAAGGATCAGCTCAACGAATTCTCTTCTGTGAAGAAAGTCATCGGCGTGGTCAGCGGCAAGGGCGGCGTGGGCAAGTCCCTCGTCACCGGCCTGCTCGCCTCGCGCATGCAGGCTTCCGGCGCTCATGCCGCCGTCATGGATGCCGACCTCACCGGCCCCACCATACCCCGCCTCTTCGGCCTGAACGAGCGCATGCTCGGTTCGGACGAAGGCCTCGAACCCGCCCGCTCCGCCACGGGCGTGGACATCGTGTCCATGAACCTCATCCTCGAGAACGCCACCGACCCCGTCATCTGGCGCGGCTCCGTCATCGCCAACGTGGTGCGCCAGTTCTGGACTGACGTGGTGTGGCGCGACGTGGACTACATGTTCATCGACATGCCCCCCGGCACCGGCGACGTGCCCCTCACCGTGTACCAGACCCTGCCCGTGGACGGCATCGTCATCGTCACCTCGCCTCAGGACCTCGTGTCCATGATCGTGGAAAAGGCCGTGAACATGGCCCAGATGGACGGCCTCAACGTGCCCATACTCGGCCTCGTGGAGAACATGTCCTACTTCCAGTGCGACGACTGCGGCAAGAAGCACTTCATCTTCGGCCAGAGCCGTCTTGAAGAGATAGCCGAACGCCACGGCATCGCCAACGTCGCCCGCCTGCCCATAGACCCGGCCATCGCCCGCTCCTGCGACGAAGGCCGCATAGAATCCGTTCCCAGCCCCTGGCTCGACGGCATAGTCGAAGCCATACGGGCCCTGTAGGAACAGGCCGGAAGCGATGCCGGCCAGCTCAGCCAAGGCTCTACCCCCCATTCCGGAGGATAAGCGATATAACTCTTTAACTGGAGGACCTATGAACTTCCTTCGTTTTGCTGTCATGGCCGCCATGAGCCTCTCGCTCTGCGTGCTGCCCGCCCAGGCTGCTGAGACCCTGCGCATCTCTTCCACCATCGGCCCTGTCGACGCCGGCATGCTCCCCCTGCTCGCCGATACCTTCTCCAAGAAGACCGGCATCCAGATCACCATGGAAAAGGCCGGCACCGGCAAGACCCTGAAGAAGGCCGAAGG
>JAZQMJ010000396.1:0-9630 GCA_045543435.1 Mailhella sp. | reverse complement strand
AAAAACTGACCGCCCGTGTTCATATTGTACCGCTGATGCCCATCTACCTGCTCATCATTCTGTGCATGATGGCGTTCGGAAGTGTGACCTACTGGGCAGGACTTTGTGCGGGACTGGGGAAACCTCTGCCGCTGGAGAATGCTTACTATGTCCCGGCAGGCATGGTCATAGGAGGACTTGGGATAACAGTTCTCATATTTTTAGTAGGTGTTTCGATATGGAAGATTTTCTATAAATAGTAAGAAGGATGGCTATGCCTCGTTGTGAACTTACCAAAGCGGCTGTGGGACGCATAAAGGGGACTGCACACACCAAAAGAACAATCTATATGGATGCCGACATCCCCGGTTTTCTGCTGGAGTATCGCCCTACCGGGGCGGGTACATGGTACTTTCGAACACGAAAAAAGCTTAGAAAGCAAAAGCTGATTCGGCTAGGCTCCCTTGCTGAACTGGATGTGCTGGAGGCCAGGGTAAGAGCTTATGAACTTCATAAATTCATAGAATCCGGCGGCTCCTTGGAAACTTTGGATGTACGTTCAGGAAACAGGCTGACCTTTTCCGCCTTCATTCACGAGCATTATATGCCCCACGCGAAGAGTAGAAAACGAAGCTGGAAGGCGGAACAGGGCATACTCCGACGCGACATCCTGCCCGAACTTGGAACAATGCCTTTAGATTCGATAACACGCCTCACTCTGGTTCGCTGGCAGGAAGGCATGCTTGGCAGGGGGCTTGCCCCTTCGACCTGCAATCGTGCGCTATTTCTAGTGAAATATGCCTTCAACTGTGCCCAACGCTGGGGATTTATTTCGGACTCTCCGGCTCGGGATGTTCAGGTCTTGCCAGAAAAAGAATTTCGGGAACGCTTCCTTTCAGAAGACGAGGCGCGGCGGCTCTTGAAAGTCTTGAAAGAGGAGAAGGATCAGCAGACAGCCCAAGTGATTCGACTTCTGCTGTTCACCGGGGCGCGAAAGTCGGAAATCCTGGCCGCGCGATGGGAGAATGTGGATTTAGTTCGGCGTATTCTTACCGTTCCACTCTCCAAGTCGGGCAAGGCGCGGCACATTCCGCTTTCAGATGCCGCCTTGCAGGTTCTGGTAGCTCTCCCTCGCCGTTCTGAATGGCTGTTCCCGAGTCCGAGAACGGCAGGGCATATTACTTCGGTTTTCACCGTCTGGGATAGGGTGCGTACAAAGGCTGGATTGAAGGACGTACGCCTGCATGACCTGCGGCACAGCTTTGCCAGTTTTCTCGTTAACGACGGCTGTACGTTATATGAGGTGCAGAAGATCCTTGGGCATCACGACCCTAAGGTAACGACCCGTTATGCCCATCTGGCTCAGGATTCGCTTTTGAAGGCCGCCAATATCGTAGGAAGGAGGCTGGTATAAGAAGAAAATTTTATATCAGTCCGACTGTCAGTAAGAAACTAAAAAGCCTCATGAATTCAGATGGATAGTTTTATAAGAGGATAAGGATATATTAGATTACAAAGAAAAATTTATGACTGGTTGAAAATTTTTATTATATTTCAGCTTGTTACACACGACAATGAGAGATGATTGTTATCTTGCTGAAAAAATAAGAATTTTTAATAAGCCCGTGAGCCATCATTTCTCGAACGAGTTTTTTAACCTTGCTATTACATGCAGATAAGATATATAATTCTGTATAATTTACTGACAGTCGGACTGGTTGTCGTGAGACTGTTAGCAAGAGACTATTAAACGCCAATGGTTTCAGATGGATATGTTGTTACTATCAGACAAAAACAACATTCGCGAAGAAGAAAGCCGCACGGGGCATAACGAGCATACGTCAAATGCTGCCTATGACCCGACGGTGCGCTCTCCTCTGCTGAGCGACTTTGTCGAGCAGCGCTATCTGCCTTTTGCTCAGAAGAACAAGAGGAGCTGGAAGGCCGATAAAGGCAATCTTGAACGCCATGTTCTGCCGTATCTCGGAGCATCGCGTCTTTCGGATATCACGACCGATACCCTTATGGAGTGGGTACGCACGCTGGAGCTTATCGGGCTTGCGTACAGCTCCCGTTTCCGTCTGTTCTGGCTGGTCAAAGCCGTCCTTCACTGCGCTGTCCAGTGGGGCGTCCTGCCCGACAGCCGCAACTTCGCCTCTGCCAATCTTCCCGCAAAGCCGACGCGAGCTCCTATCCTGCTGGATTCCGCCGAAGTTATCCGCCTTCTCGACGTGCTTAGGGACTTCCCCCATCGCGCCGCGGCCAACGCCATACATCTGATGCTCCTCACCGGGGCCAGCAAGTCCGAGATACTCTACGCCCGCTGGGAAGACGTGGACTTCAAGAACGGCACGCTCTTCACCGACAAGACCTTCACCGGCCGGCCGCACCTCATCCCGCTGAACAACGAAGCCTTGAAGCTCATCCAGAAACTGCCGCGCCGCGATGACGTGCCGTGGCTGTTCTTCACGCGCAACGGCACTCGCCTCGCGTCCATCACCTACCAGTGGCAGCAGATGCGCGAGAGATTCGGCCGCCCTGAACTGCGGATTCAGGACCTGCGCCACTCCTTCGCGAATTTCCTCGTCAGCATCGGCATCAACCAGCGCGATCTGCGAACTATTTTAGGTCATTACAAGCCGGAAACTCTGGCTCTGGTTCGGAATAATTCCTTTGAGAACAATGTGAGGGCGTGATGAGAAATTACATCCATATTGTTCTTTCGGCCGATGACAACTACGCCAAGTATCTAGCTGTGACCTTGGTTTCTGTTCTTTGCAACAGGGCTGATGAAGATGAGCTTTATTTCCACATTCTAGATGGCGGAATTGCTCCAGAGAGCAAGTGTACGATAGAGGCCATGGTTGTGAAGCAGGGAGCTTGCATCGAGTTTCTGCCCATCAACCAGTCTCTCTTCTCCAGTAAAGTGCTGAACATTACTGAAAAAGATCATGTTACTCAAGCGGCATATTACCGACTGCTTATCCCTTCGCTCATAAAGGAAGAACGTTGCATCTATATGGATTGTGACATTGTCTGCCGGGCAAGTCTCGCTCCTATATGGAAAACAGACCTCGGCAGCAGTATTGTTGCTGCAGTAAAAGATATCGACGAAAATAAGCAGGCTGCACGACTCAATCTGAAGCGTTACTTTAATTCCGGAGTTCTCCTTATGGATTTGGAGGCTATGCGCTCAGAAAAAATTCAGGATCAGTTCTTTCATTTCATCACAGAGCAGTACGAGCGTATCGTCCTGCATGATCAAGACGTATTGAACTGCGTTCTTCATGGCCGCATACACGAGCTTGATATGACGTGGAACTGTCAGGTTTGCAAGTCACGAAGCTGTAAAGTTCTGGGGTTTCATGCGCTAAGCCAAACTGCCAATATCCTTCATTACATAGGCCATCGAAAGCCGTGGTGTCATGGATGCAGAGCTCCTCAGCGTAAGGAATATTGGTATTATATTAAAAAAACACCAATGAAGCCTTCCTTTGGAGAAACGCTCATGTTCTGTGTCAAGAACGTGTTGACCAGACTTTTGCTGATATTCAAATAATACTGGAGGATACTATGAAAGTTGTTATCACCTACGGTACCTACGACCTGCTCCATAAAGGCCACATTCGCCTTTTGCAGAGAGCTCGAGCCCTCGGCGATAAGCTTATTGTTGCCCTTTCTACTGACGAGTTCAACTGGAATTCCAAGCAGAAGGTCTGTGTTCAGCCATATGAAGAACGCAAGCTTATTCTTGAGTCGCTTCGTTTCGTCGATGAAGTCATTCCTGAGGAATGCTGGGAACAGAAGGTGGACGATGTAAAGAAGTATAACGTCAGCATTTTTACCATCGGCAGCGACTGGGAAGGAAAGTTCGACTTCTTGAAAGAGCACTGTGAAGTCGTTTATCTGGATCGCACCCAGGGTATATCTACCACTGAAAGAAAGCAGGCTATTATAAAGCGTTTTTCCGCCTAAAGGAGTCGGTCATGTCCAAGCTGAGTGAAAAAATCAAGAAATATAAAAATTATATCAGAAATTCGGTAATGTATTTTACCTATTATCATGTTTCAATTCGTAAAAATATGATTCTTGCCGTATCTCGTGACGGTGAAGACGTGGCCGACAATATTCTCAGCATACTCAAGGAACTGCAGAAAGAAGGATACGAGAAATATACGATATATATGTATCTGCAGGATCGCGTCCTGAAGGCAAAAAAACGCATTCTCGAAAATAACGGACTTTCTCATGTTCGCGTGATTACCAGCAAAAAAGTTCTCAAAGTTGTGCTGGAAATGGCGGGCTATATTATTACAGACAGCTCGCTGGACTGGGGGTATGTGAAACGTCCTGGTCAGGTACTTATCAATACCTGGCACGGAACGCCCTTTAAAGTCATGGGAAGAAGCAATCCTGGAGAAAAGCATACAGTCGGCGGAGTTCAGAAGGTTTTCCTTGCCAGCGACTACCTTTTATACGCCAACGAGTTCATGAAAAAAATTATGATTCGTGACTATATGCTGGAAAACGTATGTCAGGCAAAATGTCTTTGCTCTGGCTATCCCCGCAACAGCCAATTTTTTGATTCCGGGGCTTATGAAGCTCAGCGTGCCAAGCTTGGTCTGAAAGGGCAGATAATCACCTATATGCCTACGTTCCGCGGTACGTTCATGGTACGACGAAATGAGGAACAGGTGGCGGCTCTTCAGGATTACCTCGTCACCATAGAGAATTTGCTCAGAGATGATCAGACCTTCTTCGTAAAACTGCATAATTACAATATGCAGCAGATAGATCTTAGCAAGTTCAAAAAAGTGAAACCCTTCCCGGAAGGCTGTGCCACGTATGACGTGCTGGCCGCAACCGATATTCTCGTATCGGACTATTCCAGCGTGTTCTTCGACTTTGCCAATACGCGTAGAAAAATAATCCTCTTTGCCTATGATGAGGCCAGCTATTTTGCTGACCGCGGCGTTTATTTCCCGTTCAGCGACCTGCCCTTCGCCAAGGTGGAAACGGTGGAGCGTTTGATAGAGGAGATAAACTCTCCCGACACTGTGGATTATCCCGCGTTCTTCGAAAAGTTCGGCTATTACGATAATGCTGATGCTACGCGAAACGTTTGCCAGCACATCTTTAAGGGGATTCCCTCCTGTGCTGAAGAGCCTGTGCCCTACAATGGCAAGGAAAATATTCTTGTCTATGCGGGTGGCATGGCGAAAAACGGCATTACTTCAGCGCTTTTTAACTTCATATCCAAGCTGGATAAAAGTGACCACAATTATATCATCAGCTTCCAGGCGCAGGAGGTAAAAAAAGAGCCTGCGAGAGTGAATGTCATACCGCAGAATATCAATTATATGCCCATAGCGGATAATCCTGCGGCGACATTGGCTGAACATAAGGCGTATCAGAGCTATCTCCACCACGATCTTCCCATAGATAAGCTGCAGGAAGCAGAGGCCAGCCTTCCTTCTAAGGTAGAGCGCTATATTCGTCGAGAATGGGAACGTTTCTACGGGCAGGCTCGTATCCATAAAGTCATTCAGTTCGACGGCTACAATGTTTATCTTCCTCTGCTGTTTGCGCTTTCTGGCAAGCCTTCAGCTATATGGGTCCATAACGACTTGGTACAGGAAAAGCTTACCAAAAATAGAAACCATATGGCTACATTAAAATACTGCTATAATACCTATAGCATGACTGCCGTGGTAAATGATTCCCTGCACGCTCCCACTGAACGGCTTGGCGCATCTAAAGACAAAATCCTGACAGTCTTTAACTGCTACGACGAAGAGACTTTCCACAAGAAAAGTCTGCTTCCTTTGCGGACGGACAGCGATACAATGGTATGCGGTTCGTTCGAGGGGAGCCTAGAGGAAAAGCTCAAGAAGGCAAAGCCCGCTTTCATTACCGTCGGTCGCTTTTCTCCTGAAAAAGGCCACGACCGGTTGCTGAGAGCCTTTAACTCTTTCCATGCAGAACATCCGGAAAGCTGTCTCCTTATTATTGGCGGTTATGGGCCAATGTTCAATGAAACTGTTAAGCTAGCAAACGCGCTGCCGTGCAGAGAGGATGTGATCATCATCAAATCACTCACCAATCCTGCGCCCTTCCTCAGGGCTTGCGACTGCTTTGTCTTGTCGTCTTTCCATGAAGGCCTTCCGGTTGTTCTGTTTGAAGCTGCAAGTGTCGGCCTTTCCGCTATTTCCACTCGCATTCCTGCTGTTGAAGATTTTCTGAAGCAGCATGGCGGCCTTTGTGTAGACAATTCTGAAGAAGGTATTCTTTCTGGCATGGAGGCTTTTGCCAGAGGGGAAGTGGCTCCGCTTGAAATAGACTTTGAAGAATTCAATAGGAAGTCTATCTCGGCTTTCAATAGACTTATGAATTCTATGTAAAGAAAAGGGTGACATATGAAAACATGCATCGTCATGTATACAGATGAAAACTATGCCTTTGCAGCCGCAAATATGTGTATAGGCATTCAGAGGTATTGTTCTGAATGGGTCGACGATATTATCATTTTTAATGATGGATTGACTGATGATACAAAAAATAAATTAAAAAAAATATTCAATAATGTAATATTTGAAAAATATTCATATGATGACTTTAGAAAAAAATCAAATTATAACAATGAATGGGACGGGTTTATAAATAAGTGGACACATGGTGTATTTGCAAAAATAGAATGTTTTGATCTTTTAATGTATTATGATAACGTTATATGGATGGATGTTGACATGCTTATTACAAAAAATTTTGAAAGTATTCTTTCATATGGACCGCTTGCATGGAGGCCTGTCATATCGTATAAAACACGTGACAAATATCCAAATCTTTGGATTAATAATAATTTAGAGTCTCCAAATGGAGGTTTTATTTTGTTCAAGAACGAACTTTTAAAGTATGGAATTGACTCAAAATTTGCATACTCAGTATTGAAATCTTTCATTGAAGAGTATCATAAAATAAGTGATGAGATTATTTTTTTAATTATTGCGAGCATGAAAAATATAGCTGCAGATATGCTTACATATGAGTACAATTGCT
The DNA here is from genome assembly GCA_045543435.1 of Mailhella sp. Lineage (GTDB taxonomy): Bacteria > Desulfobacterota > Desulfovibrionia > Desulfovibrionales > Desulfovibrionaceae > Mailhella. The sequence continues at coordinate 2,595 of JAZQMJ010000396.1, read as the reverse complement.
GGCCATCGCATAAAAATGCAAACGATGCTTTTATTATACATTCAAGTGGTAAGGAAAAATTTTGGAATAATAAACTTATAGGTACTGCTTATGGCGAATGGCATGTCAATAACAAAATATGGCATCAAACTATCGGAGAATCCCCTAAGGAATGCAAATTTAATTATAGAGAGATAAAAAATCTCATCGATGCTAATGACAGCATTGCTAAGGTTGTAGAAGTTAATACCAGGATGGCTGCAGTAGAATCTAAATTAGGTTATACAGAAAAACATTTAGAGCAAATTGAAAGACAGCTTCATATTATAGAAAAGGGTGTTTTTCCGCTTAAGCGTTTCATCCGGCATGTTCGTAACGTGTGGAAATCGTTACTCGCTTGATGATAATTAGTATTTTGGTCAGATTTACATAGCATGTTATAAAATTATAACTTTTGCTATCTGGCATTTAATGATTAAAATACTCTTTAAAAGAGGTCAGTTACATACAACCTAATCATTCACAGAGTAAACAATGCACATACTTCTCGCAGGCGGTGCAGGCTACATCGGTTCGCATACGGCAGTGGAACTGCTGAATGCTGGGCACGATGTCATCATCGCCGACAATTACTGCAACAGCTCGCCTGAAGCTGTTCGGCGTATAGAGGAAGTGACGGGGAAGAGCGTCCCCGCCTACAAGGTCGACGTGCGCATCAAGAAAGACCTGCTCGAGGTCTTCGGCAAGCACAGCATCGACTGCGTCATCCACTTTGCGGGACTCAAAGCTGTGGGCGAATCCGTCCGCAAGCCTATCGAGTATTACCGCAACAACATCGACACCACGCTCACCCTTCTGGAATGCATGAAGGCGTGCGGCGTGCATAACATCGTGTTCTCTTCCTCGGCCACCGTGTATGGCGAGGAGAACCCGTATCCGTATGTCGAGACCATGCCGCGCGGCACCTGCTCCAACCCCTACGGCTGGACCAAGGCCATGATGGAGCAGATCCTCGAAGACGCCGCCAAGTCCGATCCCGAGCTCTCCGTGGTGCTTCTGCGCTACTTCAACCCCATCGGAGCGCACGCTTCGGGCCGCATGGGCGAAGATCCGCAAGGCATTCCGAACAACCTCATGCCCTATGTGGCTCAGGTGGCCGTGGGTCGCCGTGACCACCTCACCATCTTCGGCAACGACTACCCCACGCCCGACGGCACCTGCCGCCGCGACTACATCCATGTGGTCGATCTGGCAGTGGGCCACGTCAAGGCCGTGGAGTACGCTGCTCAGTCCAAGGGCACGGAAGTCTTCAACCTCGGCACAGGCACGCCGTACAGCGTGGTGGAGATAGTCGAAGCCTTCGAGCGCAGCAACGGCGTTCCCGTGAAGTACGAGTTCGGTCCGCGTCGTGATGGCGACCTGCCGGAGTTCTGGGCCAACGCCGACAAAGCACGCGATGTTCTCGGCTGGACTGCCTCGCGCTCCCTCGACGAGATGTGCCGTGACACCTGGAACTGGCAGAAAAACAACCCTAAGGGATACTCTGCCTAATCGTATTCATCCCTTCATGAAAAAGGCCGTGATTTCCGTTGAGGGGGCACGGCCTTTATGCATGTTTTTCAAAAACTTCGTCTGTAGACTATGGATTGGAGCATTATAGAGCGTTAGATTTATTTCACAGCTGTACTTTATATCCGCGCGCGGAATGTTCACCCATTATCTCTATGAGAATGCACAATGGAAAAGAAATTCCGCTATTTCATGGCGATACCATTATCGGATTTGGATTCAAAACATCTTGGCTACCATTTGAAGAAAGTGAGAAGACTACTCAACGTAAAGCAGTGTAAAATTGCTGAAAACACAGATCATTGCGATTCCACGATAAGCGACTTGGAAAGACGTAGGAAGAATCCGAAATTTTATACCATTCAGAACTACCTGAAAGCTCTTGGCGTAGAGTTCTATGCGTTTGTTCCAGCTGATGGCTTTTCCTCCGTCACAGAACAAGAGAAATCAGAATTCATACTTGTGCAAATAACACATGAGGAACTGATGCAAATCAGGAAGAGCGCTTGATGAGATGAGAAGGAGCTCCAGAGGATTTGTCTGCCGGAGTTCCAATACTAGCTTGGCGTGATGAGAGCACTTTATTCGCAAAGCGTGACTCGACATCAAAAGAGGAAAGACTAAAACAAAAGGCATACCCCTTCGCCTGTGGGTATGCCTTTTGCTCGTAAATGGATATTTGTAGGTATCGCATTGAAGGAACGAGCTGGTTTCATCCCTCCCCGCAAGTCAGAGGTTCATGCCCAGCCGCTCTCCGAACGCTTCCTTTACCCCGCCTCACACAAATTTATAAAACTTTTTCAAAACTGTGGGGCAGAGTGTGGGGCAGAAACGCCCCACATACGAAAAAAGGACTTACGATTTCTCGTAAGTCCTTGAATTTCCTTGGCGTCCCCAAGGGGATTTGAACCCCTGTTGACGGCGTGAAAGGCCGCTGTCCTGGGCCGGCTAGACGATGGGGACATAAACCGTTGGCTGGGCTACAAGGACTCGAACCTTGATTATCGGAGCCAGAATCCGACGTCCTGCCAATTGAACGATAGCCCA
>JAZQMJ010000395.1:0-7827 GCA_045543435.1 Mailhella sp. | reverse complement strand
AGCCATGTCGTTCTGTGAGCCAAGGAGTTGAAAAATGATGTTGTCTTCCTAAGACCGCTTGGCCTCCGACTTAGCATGGTGGTGCTCGGCTTTGTTGCCGTCATGGCCATCCTTCTCGGAGTGGTGGATCTTATCCTTTCCAGTGTGGTTCGCCTGATTCTTTCCTAAGAACGATTCGTTCTCACACGCACCTCCACTTCAAGGGTAAATACAATGGCTGAGCAAGAAAGCATCACCGAATTCCCCGTCAATTCTGAATCTGCTTCCAACATGGAAGGCCACTGGTACATCCTGCACACCTACTCCGGCTTCGAGCAGAGAGTTGAGCAGATGATCCGTGAGCTCATGCGTTCCGGTCAGGATCAGGGCTGCATCCACGATGTGGTCGTTCCCACCGAAAAGGTCATCGAGCTCGGCAAGAACGGCAAGAAGCGTACCACCACCCGCAAGTTCTATCCGGGCTATGTGATGGTGCGTATGACCATGACCGATCTTTCCTGGCATCAGGTTCAGAACATCCCCAAAGTCACTGGCTTTGTGGGCGGGAAAAATCGTCCTGCACCTATGGGTCCTGGTGAAGCGGAACGCATTCTTTCGTTGATGGAAACCCGTCAGGAACAGCCCCGTCCCAAGTACGATTTCGATCGTGGCGACGAGGTCAGGGTCATCGATGGGCCCTTCGGCGGTTTCAACGGCGTGGTGGAAGAAGTCAACTACGACAAGGGCAAACTCAAGGTTTCCGTGTCCATCTTCGGCCGCCAGACTCCGGTTGAACTCGATTTCATTCAGGTGTCCAAGGGCTAAGCCCTCACCGAGATATTTCTGCTCCGGATCATTTTCATCGACAGCAGTCAGGTCACAAGCCTGAGACCGCAAAATAAGGATTAACGACAATGGCCAAGAAAGAAGTTGCCAAGATCAAACTGCAGATTCCTGCCGGCGCTGCCAACCCCTCTCCGCCTGTCGGTCCCGCTCTGGGCCAGCACGGCGTGAACATCATGGGCTTCTGCAAGGAATTCAACGCTCGTACTCAGGATCAGAAGGGCATGATCATCCCCGTGATCATCACGGTGTATGCTGACCGCTCCTTCACCTTCATCACCAAGACGCCTCCTGCTCCCGTTCTGCTGAAGAAGGCCGCCAAGGTGGAAAAGGGTTCCGGCGAGCCCAACAAGAACAAGGTGGGTTCCGTCACCATGGCTCAGATCGAAGAGATCGCCAAGCTGAAGATGCCCGACCTTAACTGCAAGGATCTCGAAGGCGCCGTGCGCAACATCATGGGCACCGCGCGCAGCATGGGACTGGAAGTTAAGTAAGACTTCCGGGCGGCAAAAACGGCGTCCGTACGTACTGGTATGTGGGCGCATCACTAGCGCCGCGCCTAATTCGTTGGATTCGGCCGTACTGCCAGGCCGCAAGGCTGGCAGGAGATTCGAGACGACAAGCGCTTAGAAAGGAAATAATCATGCCTACGCATGGAAAGAATTACCGCAAATCGCTGGAAGGCGTCGATCTGACCCAGCGTTTTTCTGTGGAGGACGCTGTTGCCAAGTCCCTTGGCGCTTCCTTCGCCAAGTTTGACGAAACCGTGGACGTCGCCCTTCGCCTGGGCGTCGATCCCAAGTACTCCGACCAGATGGTCCGCGGTGCTGTCTCCCTGCCTCACGGCCTGGGCAAGACTGTTCGCGTGGCTGTTTTCTGCAAGGGTGAAAAGCAGGCTGAAGCCCTGGCCGCCGGCGCCGACGTTGTTGGTGCTGAAGACCTCGTGGCTCAGATCAAGGGCGGCTGGCTCGAATTCGACGCCGCTGTTGCCGCTCCCGACGTCATGGCTCTCGTCGGCCAGGTCGGCCGTGTGCTCGGCCCCCGCGGCCTGATGCCCAACGCCAAGACCGGCACCGTTACCTTTGACGTTGCCAAGGCTGTTCAGGAACTCAAGGCCGGCCGCGTCGACTTCAAGGTCGACAAGGCTGGTGTGCTCCACGCTCCTCTCGGCAAGGTCTCCTTCGGCCCCGAGAAGATCCTTGACAACCTGAAGGCTCTCCTGGATGCCGTGCAGCGCCTGAAGCCCTCTGCGGCTAAGGGCCAGTACATGGTCTCCATGGCCATTTCCACCACCATGGGCGCTGGCTTCAAGGTGGACATGAGCCAGATCAAGAAGTTCATCGAAGGCTAATTCGGCGGCTCCCTCCGGGGAGCCCCGCCTTTGAAGAATATTTAGGCTAAGGAAGGAATTTCGGGTCGAAGAAGGCAGGGGGCGCAAGCCTTAATCATCCTGCTCAGACAGATTCTTTGGCTCGGCATTCCACAGAACGCAACCCCCACCACCAGTGAGGTTAATCTCGTGAAGAACAGGTCTGAAAAAGCCGTACTGATCGAACAGATCAAGGAAGCCGCCGCTCGCGCTTCTTTTGCGGTTGTGACCGACTTCAAGGGCATGTCTGTGGAAGAGCTGACCGGGCTTCGTGTGGCGCTCCGCGCCGCTGGCGGCGAATATCACGTCGTCAAGAACACGCTCGCCCGTATCGCACTTGCAGACACCGACCATAGCGCCGTTTCTCCCGCTCTGAAGAACAACAGCGCTATCGCCCTTGGATTCCAGGATCCCGTTGGTGTGGCCAAGGCTCTTTCTGATTTCGCCAAGACCAACAAGAAGCTCGAAATCCGTATGGGTGCCCTCGATGGCAAGGCTATGACCGCCGCTCAGGTGGACGAACTCGCCAAGCTCCCTTCGAAGGAACAGCTGCTTGCTCAGGCTCTGGCTACCATGAACGCCGTGCCCACCAATTTCGTGTCTCTTATGGCCAATATGGTCCGTCCTCTTCTGTACGCCCTCAAGGCTCTGGAAGAAAAGAAGGCCGCGTAACTTACGCTGCTGGAACCATTCCGCCATCCATTTCCAAAAACCAAAGAATTTTAAGGAGTCACTACCATGGCTGATATCACCAAGGAACAGGTTGTTGAATTCATCGCTAACATGACCGTCCTCGAACTCGCTGAATTCATCAAGGAACTCGAAGAAAAGTTCGGCGTGTCCGCTGCCGCTCCCGCTGTTGCCGTTGCCGCTGCTCCCGCCGCTGCCGCTCCCGCTGAAGAAGAAAAGACCGAATTCGACGTTATCCTCAAGGAAGCCGGCGCCAACAAGATCGGCGTGATCAAGGTCGTGCGCGCTCTCACCGGCCTCGGCCTCAAGGAAGCCAAGGACAAGGTTGACGGCTGCCCCTCCACCCTCAAGGAAGGCGTGTCCAAGGAAGACGCTGAAGCTGCCAAGAAGGAACTCACTGAAGCCGGCGCTGTCGTCGAAATCAAGTAAGTTCTCGGTCACAGCGATGTGATTTTCAAGCCCCCTCGCAAGAGGGGGCTTTTTTGCGTCTTATGACTTTCATCCGGATATGGGCCAGCCCGTCTGGGCCGAGTTCTAGCGGATGAGGGCTTGTCGTTCTGCGAGTGGGGCAGAGCTGGGCTTATCAGGCGAGTTTGCTTTATAAAAGTTTGAAAAATCTTCCTGCAACACCAATGTCAACACCCTTTTCCTATTGAAATTGATAAAAGTTTTGGCTATATTTAAAATTTGGTGACTAGCCTTAAAAAACTTGCTTTTTTTGAGATAAGGGAGTATTTTTCTTAGTTCCTAAGGATAACTTCTACGAACGGATCGCAGGCATCAAGTGGTGAAAAGTCCAATGAAACCGATGCCATAGACCGCAGGCAACAACCCCTCCCGCAGTGACGGGAACGGGGCTTTTCGTTGTCTGTTTTTCTGTGTCCTATTTCTGGGCCGCCTGCACACGTACGTTAATATTCCGGCAATGGGCCGGACAAATGCCATTCTGAGGTAATGTAATGGGTCAGCTTACGAAGCAATTCGGCAAAATCAAAGTATCCATTCCCATTCCGCACCTTCTGAATCTTCAGGTGGACTCCTACAACGCCTTCCTCCAGGAAGGCCGCAAGGACTCTGAACGCGATCCCCACGTCGGTCTCGAAGGCGTGTTCCGTTCCGTGTTCCCCATCGAAGACTTCAATCGCACCGCCAGCCTGGAATACCTGGGCTACGAAATCAGCGAGCCCAAGTACGATCAGGCCGAGTGTATCTCCAAGGGCCTGACCTACGAAGCTCCCGTGCGTATCAAGGTTCGTCTCGACATCTATGATGTGAATGAGGACACCGGCACGCGTACTCACCGCGACGGCAAGGACCAGGATATCTATTTCGGCACCCTGCCTCTGATGACTGAGAAGGGTACCTTCATCGTGAACGGTACCGAACGCGTCATCGTGAACCAGCTGCAGCGCTCCCCCGGTATCATTTTCGAACACGACGGCGGCAAGACCCACACCTCCCGCAAGGTGCTGTACTCCTGCCGCGTCATCCCCATGCGCGGTTCCTGGCTCGACTTCGACTTCGACCATAAGGACATCCTCTATGTCCGCATCGACCGTCGTCGCAAGATGCCCGCTACCATCCTGTTCAAGGCCATGGGCATGTCCAAGAGCGATATCCTCGATACCTTCTACAAGAAGGAATACTATCGCCTCGAGGGCGCCCGCCTCTTCATGAAGGCCGATGCCGAGCTCTTCGGCAACGACAAGGACCGCATCGCTTTCGCCGACATCGTCGACGCCGAAGGCAATGTGGTGGTCAAGGCCGGCAAGAAGATGAACAAGCGCGACTGGCGCAAGGTTGCTTCCGCCAACATCGAATCCATCGAAGTCGCCCCCGATTCCCTCGTGGGCCTCTTCCTCGGTGAAGACGTGGTGAACGCCGCTACCGGTGAGATCATCGCCGAAGCCGCCGACGAAGTGACCGCTTCCCTCATGGAGCAGATGCTGGAAGCCGGCGTGACCGATATCGTCATGCTGCACACCAAGGGCGCCGACACCTCTTCCTCCATGCGCGACACCCTCATGCTCGACAAGACCACGAGCACCGAGAAGGCCCAGGAAGAGATCTACCGCCGCCTGCGTCCCAGCTCTCCGCCTACGCCCGAAATCGCGGCCAGCTACTTCGACAATCTGTTCCGCAATGCCGACTACTACGACCTTTCCGCTGTGGGCCGCTACAAGCTGAACCTGCGCCTCGGTCTCAACACCGACAAGGATCTGCTGACCCTCACCGACGAAGACATCATCACCGCCATCAAGGTCCTCGTGACCATGAAGGACTCCAACGGCGCTCCCGATGACATCGACCATCTGGGCAACCGCCGCGTGCGCCTCGTCGGCGAACTGGTGGAGAACCAGTACCGCATCGGCCTCGTGCGCATGGAGCGCGCCATCAAGGAACGCATGAGCATCCAGGAAGTCGCTTCCCTGATGCCTCACGACCTTATCAACCCCAAGCCGGTGGCTGCCGTGCTGAAGGAATTCTTCGGCACCTCCCAGCTCTCCCAGTTCATGGACCAGACCAACTCCCTGTCGGAAGTGTCCCACAAGCGTCGTCTTTCCGCTCTGGGCCCCGGCGGTCTTACCCGTGAACGCGCCGGCTTCGAAGTGCGAGACGTCCATACCTCCCACTACGGCCGTATCTGCCCCATCGAAACTCCTGAAGGCCCGAACATCGGTCTTATCGTTTCGCTGACCACCTACGCCAAGGTGAACGAGTACGGCTTCATCGAGACCCCCTATCGCGTGGTGCGTGAAGGCCGCAAGACCGAAGAGATCGTGCATCTCGACGCTTCCTGCGAAAAGGACCAGATCATCGCCCAGGCCAATGCTCCTGTGGACGGCGAAGGCCGCTTCACCGAAGAGAACATGACCGTCCGCTCCACCGGCGGCGACGTGCTCATGGCCACTCGCGATGAAGTCACCCTGCAGGACATCTCGCCCAGCCAGATGGTCTCCATCTCCGCTGCGCTGATCCCCTTCCTCGAACACGACGACGCCAACCGCGCCCTCATGGGTTCGAACATGCAGCGCCAGGCCGTTCCGCTCCTGCGCTCCGAACGTCCCCTCGTGGGCACCGGCATGGAATACGACGTGGCTCGCGACTCCGGCGCCTGCCTCCTCGCTGAAGGCGACGGCGTGGTCCGCTATGCCGACGCCGAACGCGTCATCGTGGCTTATGACAACCTTTACATGGAAGACCGCGGCGGCGTCCGCAGCTACGATCTCCTGAAGTACCATAAGTCTAACCAGAATTCCTGCTTCGGCCAGAAGCCCACCTGCTACCCCGGCCAGCGCGTGAAGAAGAACGACGTGCTCGCCGACGGCCCCGGCATCGAGAACGGCGAACTTGCTCTTGGCAAGAACCTCGTCGTGGCCTTCATGCCCTGGTGCGGCTTCAACTACGAAGACGCTGTCCTCATCTCCGAACGCGCCGTTCGCGACGACATCTATACGTCCATCCACATCGAAGAATTCGAAGTGGCTGCCCGCGACACCAAGCTCGGACCTGAGGAAATCACCCGCGATATCCCCAACGTGGGCGACGACATGCTTCACAACCTCGACGCCAGCGGCGTTATCCGCATCGGCGCTTCCGTGAAGCCTGACGACATCCTCGTCGGCAAGATCACCCCCAAGGGCGAGACCCAGCTCACTCCTGAAGAGAAGCTGCTCCGCGCGATCTTCGGCGACAAGGCCCGCGACGTGAAGAACACCTCCCTCAAGGTGCCCCCGGGCATCGAAGGCACCGTCATCGACGTCAAGGTGTTCAACCGCCGTTCCGGTGAAAAGGACGACCGCACCCGCGAGATCGAAGCCTACGAGATCGCCAAGCTCGACCGCAAGGAAATGGACCATGTCCGCGCCCTGACCGAGCGTACCCGCGAACGTATGCGTCCTCTCATGGAAGGCCAGATCCTCGCCGTGGAAGTGCCCGGCAAGCGCAAGGGCGAAGTCCTCGCCGAAGCCGGCGCCGAGTTCACCTGGGATGTGATGCAGGAACTGCCTCTCAAGAAGCTCGAGGGCCTGCTCCGCAACAAGGAGATCGACGAACAGATCGTTGAGATGGTCGCCGCTTACGACCGCCAGCTCGCCGTCATCAAGAAGCTCTACGACGCCAAGCGCGACAAGGCTACCGAAGGCGACGATCTGCCTCCCGGCGTTATCAAGATGGTCAAGGTCCATATCGCCATCAAGCGTAAGCTTTCCGTGGGCGACAAAATGGCCGGCCGCCATGGTAACAAGGGTGTGGTCTCCATGATCCTGCCCGAAGAAGATATGCCCTTCTTCAAGGACGGCCGTCCCGTGGACGTCGTGCTGAACCCCCTGGGCGTGCCTTCTCGAATGAACATCGGCCAGATCATGGAAACGCATCTGGGCTGGGCCGCCAAGGAACTTGGCCGCCAGCTCGCCGAAATGGTGGACGGCGGTACCGCCATGGAGACCATCCGCGCTGAAGTGAAGGACATCTTCGCCGCTGATCTCCCCGCCGCCCGTGCCGACGGCATGACCATCGACGAACTCGTGGACAGCATGGACGACGATACCCTCCGCAAGGCCGTTCTCGGCCTCCGCACCGGTATCATCACCAAGACCCCCGTGTTCGACGGTGCCGAAGAAGAACAGATCTGGTCCTGGCTGGAACGCGCCGGTCTGCCCAACGACGGCAAGACTGTGCTCTATGACGGCCGTACCGGTGAACCCTTCGCCAACCGCGTGACCACCGGCGTGATGTACTACCTCAAGCTGCATCACCTCGTTGACGAAAAGATCCACGCTCGTTCCACCGGCCCCTACAGCCTCGTCACCCAGCAGCCTCTGGGCGGTAAGGCCCAGTTCGGCGGCCAGCGTCTCGGTGAAATGGAAGTGTGGGCCCTCGAAGGCTACGGTGCCTCCTACCTCCTGCAGGAGTTCCTCACCGTCAAGTCCGACGACGTGGCCGGC
>JAZQMJ010000394.1:0-11171 GCA_045543435.1 Mailhella sp. | reverse complement strand
AGCGCACGCGCCGCCTCATCGCCGGGCTGGTGAAGCTCTGCGGGCGGCACAGCTATGCGCTCATCGGCGCAGACGGCACGGCCCTGCGCCACCAGTGCGCGGCCAATCGCCTGCAAGATGCCGACTATGCCATCCCCCTCGCGGGGCACGATTTCGCCGCCGCCGTGACTGCCGCCCACCCCGACTGGACAGGAGAAAGCGCCGAATGGCATGGGCATGAGCCGCACGGCTCTTTGAACCGCGCCATGATACGCGGCCACTTCGCCCAGCTCTGGGACAGGCACGAAGACCCGGTGGCCGCCTTCGAAAGCGGCCTCAGCAGATCCTAAAGTTAGAAGGATAGAACATGGATGAAAAACGCCTGAGCGACGGCTTCCCCCTCGGCTTCATCGAAAAAAAGACCTTCGGCCGCGTCTATATGCGGGCCGTGGAAAATGAATTCCGCGCCAAACACCCGGGCCGCGACTTCGACGATGCGCTCTGGGAAGCGTGCGGTCTGTCCATCATTTATCTGGAAGGAGACGAGGATTTCTTCTATCTCGATGACTTCATTCAGAAAATGAAGCTTGACGAGAACGCCGTGAAGGCCGACTGCGAGCGGCGGGGCTTCGATTACGAGAAGAATATGAGGCGTTGAAAAACGGCGTTCATGTCGCCATCCTATCGAAAAGAGCCATGCAGAGTTCCTCCGCATGGCTTTTCTTTGCGCTCACCACAGCCGCGCTGAGACTTCCCGGCTCCTGCATACGCCGCATCATATCCCTCTTCCACTTACGATGCGCCTCTTCATGAGCGTGACCTCGATCTTTCTGGGACGGGGCTGTGCCAGGCTCTGCGGCAGTCTGACGAGGCGATGCGGCAAGAGTTCCAGGCTCTGCGCCACAGTATCCTTTATGACCTGCGTATCGTCAGAGCAGGAACGCCACTGGTCCTTCACCAGGCGGAAGCTTCTGGCGGGAGATGCCATTTTTTCCACCTGAAAAGCGGCTTCTTCACTCTGTACGATATTGCAATGGCTTTTCCCCGGCGCTTTGCGAAGCCCTCGTCCAACCATCTGAATGGTCGGCAGGCGGCTGGCATCCCGCGTGAACACTGTCCGAAGCTCGGGGAGGTCGAAGCCCTCGCTGAGCACGCTTACATTGGCAAGCACCTGCAGACCATCGGAAAGAAAGGCCTGCAGAAGGGCGTCCTTATTGCTTTTCGCGCTTATCACCTCGCAGGAGATCCCTGCCGCCTTCAGTCGAGAGCTGAACATCCGGCACTCTTCTATGGTCTGGAAGAAGGCCAGCGTCTTGCCCCAGAGAGCCGGATCCGCACAAAATACGGAAGCCGCCGTTGCCGCATCGTAAACGGGGAGCTTATAGGAATGATACGGAGAAAGGACTCCCTCGCTGATGAAGTAGGGGATGCTCCTGCACTTCACAGTGCTTTGGAAGGCCAGTTTCATCCTGTCTGTACGCAGAGGGGTCGCGGAAAGGCCGAGCGTGAGGGAATTCTTCGTTTTCTCGTACATGGCAAGGCAGCTCCTGGTGGCCTCATGATGAGCTTCATCAAGGACCACGAGTTCTGCCGGAGGAAAGCTGGACGCAAACACGGACACGGCATTCAGGCTGCAATGGAAATGGGCGTCGTTCATGCGTTCGACCTGATCGAGTATGTGGCGTCGGCAGGCTGCCCAGTTCACGGACAGCTCGCGCCCCAGCTTTTTCTGGAGGGCGGAGATCACCATGAGCCCCATGACCATCTTGCCCGAACCCACGGGAGACTCCAGAAGTACGGATTCCCTCCCCTGCTCGAAGAGGGAAAGCACCTGCTTTACGGCCTCCTGCTGATAGTCGCGTTCTTCAAAAACAAAGTCAGGCATTGAGCACCTCTACGTCTCTCAGAGTGAAATCGGGAGCCTTTTTCTGTATGGGGTACATCCCCTCAAGGTCGAATTCCTGCGAGAGCATGTTGCCGAGCATACCATGGAACCCCTCCTGCGAACGGAGGCTCCTTGAGTGATGCGTGGTAAGTTCAGAGCAGAAGATGAAAAGATCGTTGACAGAACACTCCACAGGCAGGAGCCGCGCCTTCTTCGTGCTGATGTTTTTCAGCGAGGTGACCTTATAGACAGAACACGGATCGCCAGCCATTTCTTCGAGCCTTGCCAGCAGAGCCCTGAGTTCAGTCTTGTTCTCCACGTTTGCCGTGAGCAGAGAACTCACCTGCTGAAGCTCGGCGACCGAAGCCTTGGTGTTCTGCGCGGAGTCGAGCCGCATGCGCAGGGAATGGAAGCCCGTATCGTTGCTGTACGAAGCGAGCAGTTTGGCAAGGTGTATGCCGTAGCTGTCGTTGATCTCGATATCGGTGCGGAAGCCGCGTGACATTGCCTTCTGCCCGTTGGAGCATATCTGCCGCAGGACGCCGAGGACTATGCTGGCAGAGCCGAGCCCGTCCACGGGGTAGTCCAGCCAGAAGGTCGGCGTGTACGGGCTGTCGCCAGCGACTTCGAACTTTTCCTCTATTTCAAAGCGCGCTTCCCACACGCCTTCGTGGTAATTCACATCTTTCAGGCGGGAGTCGTTCAGGATGACTTTCAGCGCCTGCTCGGGCGGCAGCATTTTCTTCGCGCCGTCCACCACGCCGAGCACGATGTTCTCCTGGAGGTCGAACGTCGTTTTCAATGTCGTGTGGGGCATGCGTTCACGAATACGGCTGAACACCTCTTCGGCGGAAAAAAGCCGGAAGATATTGCTGGAAAACTTCAGCCTCTTGGCAAAACTTTCGATAAAGCGAGAGCTGGGGGCAAGGTGTTCGCCTTCGTATTCCAACAGGAAGCCCAACCCCGAGCTGGCGCTGACGGGCTTGAGTTCGTCGATGGAGAGCGTCCGCGTGACGAAGCGGGAGTCCCACGGGATCTCGGCGGGTACGGCAGGCAGGAACTCTTCCTCCACGCGGGGATGAAGGGCGAGATACTCCTGCTCGAGCCAGGCGGCCAGTTCCTCGTCTTGCACTGTTTCGTAGGGGAATCGGCCATTCTTGTCCTGCTCATCGACTCTTGCTCCGTTCTTCATCAGCCATTCGGCCACAGGCCGTGAGCGTACGATATGCAGGGGGGCATCTCCGTTGATGTCGCGGCCGGAAGCATCGTAGAAGGGGCCGACAGCCTGCACCATGGGGAGGTCGTCATTCTTTACGGCTTCGTGCAGGAGGGCTTTCTCCCTGTCGGGCTCTATCCCCGTATCCAGCAGATATTCCACGATATCGAGGCGTCCTTCCTGCACAGCTTTCGTCATCAGCATATTTCGTTACCTCCGGCATTCTCTGTAGGAGCCTGCGTCGATGCAGACTTTCCTGCAGGATAGCAGGACTTCGCAGAAGGAGAATGGAAGATTCATGCCGCGTCCACAGCAGTATGGACGAAACTGGGGATCTCCGCCCGCCGCACGAAGCGGAACGTATCCTCGCTGGAAGCGTAGCAGGCGTAGCCGTGTTCCTCGAGCATGAGGGCGTAGCGCAGGTAGAGGGAGCGGCGCTTCTCCTCGCCGTCCGTACTGAACCAGAACTGCGGCGGGCGGCGCGTGTGCATCCAGTCCAGGAACTCGCGCACGGCCCAGCGGTATATCATGCCGGCCAGCACCGGATGCACGGGGCGGGCGAAGGTCTCGCTCTCGCAGCCGCCCCAGCCGTCCGAAGGCGGGCAGAGGTCGGCCAGCACCACCTGCCAGTCCGAGGTGACTATCAGGGCGTAATACCCCTTGCGGCCCTTGTATTCGAAGTACTGCTCCTTCTCGAAGTGATGCGACATGCGGCCTCCTTTCCTCTCCACATTAGCACTTCCCCCTCCGCACAGAAGCAGGAAAAGCCGGGCCGTCCACAGATGTATGGACAGTCCGGCTTATCTTTTCCCTATGGCTCTGATGACCTAATCTTCCGCAGGCTCCACCCCCAGCACTTCGGCCTCGCGGCCCCACTGGCGCGCCCAGTACAGGACTTCCTGCGGGTCGGTCACGCGCACGGAGAACAAAAGCTCGTGCGCGGAACGCTGTATCTGCTGGCTGTGATGCCACGTCTTTTCCATGACGTAGTGCATGGCCGAACCCGTGAAGCGCAGGCGCACGTCGTAGAGCCTGTCGCCGAAGACGCCGGAGAAGGCGTTCTTCTGCTTCTCCTCGAAGCCGTCGTCCTGCATCGGGTCCCAGCTGAAGCGCACGCCCGTGGGCCTCACCTCGGCCATGCGGCTCAGGCGGAAGATCTTCCATTCGGGCGGGGTCTCGTCGGCGGTGCGGGCGTAGAGGTACATGGCGCGGTGGCGTATGTAGAGGCGGCGCGGGTCTATCTCGCGCCAGCTCTGCGTCCAGTCGGCAGAGCGCGTGTAGAGCACGCGTACGCGGCGGCCTTCGCGCACGGCATCCTGGAGAGCGGCCAGCACTTCGGGCTTCACCCCATAGGTGTCTGCCGTGACGAGCGAGTCGAAGCTCTGCTGTATCTGCTCGCGGAAGGGCGAGTCGAGGCCGCTGGCCAGCTTGCGCCCCGTTTCCATGGCGAGAGCGGCGAGCGTGCCGTCGCCCTCGGCGGAAAGATGCTCCAGAGCGAACATGAGGAGCAGGCGGTCGCTCAGGGTCAGGCCGGTGATGGGCGTGAGCCTGTCCTCAAGGATGCGGAAGCCGCGCGACTTATGGAAGTCGAAGCGGAAGCCCACCTCGGCGAGCTTATCCTTGTCCTTGTAGTACTGGCTGCGGCCCACGCCGAGCTTCTGGTACAGGGCTTCCTGCGTCTGGCGCGGTTCGCGGCGTATCTCCTGCGCCATGCGGAGCAGGCGGGTGATGCGCTGGCTGTCTTCAGGCTTCGCGGCATCCGGGATGTTCTGGCTGGAAAATTCGCTCATGCGTACCTCGAAAAGGTTCTTCCCGTGAAGCTTGGCGTGATTCCAGCGCAAAATCAAGACTGCAGAACGATTTTCCGTCCATGCGCCTGTGGACGGCTCCATTTTTCCTGTGGCACGGCAGGCCCCTTTGCGCTAACGTGAAGACATTATTTCCCGGCGCTTCGCGCACTCTTCCGGAGACACTGCATGGACAGCGGCATGAAAATCATACTCGGCAGATATATGGACGGCGGCTCATGGCCCGACGCCGTGACGCATTTCAGCGCAGGGCAGAACGCGGTTGGCGGCGTGAAGATATGCGGCCCGGCAGGCCTCCTCTCCCTGCTCGAAGAAAAGCTGGGCCTGCCCGTGCGCGACTCCCACGGAAGCGTGCGCATTGCCGCGTGGGAAGCCCTGCTGAAAAAGCGTGTATCCGCCCAGCCTCACGCTGAGGAGCCCTTCTACGCCGAATCGCTTCGCGCCGACAGCTGGAACACGGCAAAACGCATCCTCCGCATGCGCGACGAGCTCAAAACTGCAGGCGCCCTCGAAGATGCCGGAACGGCGGCCGAATGCGCCGGCCGGCTTGGACAGCGGGCCGAAAGCATACAGGAACAGCCCCCCCGCCTTGCGGAGATGTTCCGCCTCGAAGCTGAACATCTGCTCCAGAATCCTGTGCCCGCCGCTGCCGACAGGCTTCGTCTCGTCCTTGAGGAGCTTCGCTTCCAATGTGGGGCCAGCTCCGCCCTCGAAGGGCTCATCCGCGTACGGCTCGTCACCCCTGAACGATGCTGGCAGGCTCCGTGGCGTGAGCTTTTCAGACTGCTCCGGGCAAGCGGCATTGATATCAACGAACATCCCGCTTCTTCCGCTTTTTCCGGCCTTACCCTGACCAGTGCTGAGGCTGCTTCATTCGCGGTCTTTTCCAGTCCTGAGCGGGAGCATATCGACCTTGGAGCCGCCAGTCCTCCTGAAGCGGCAGAGGCTCTTGCGGCCGTGCTCCATTCGCGTTTTGAGGAGGGAACTCCTGGCCGCATCGTGCTCATACGGAGCGAGGACAGCGTCGAGCTGGATGGCGCCCTGGCCAGATACGGCCTTCCCGGCACCGGATGCCGCAACCGTTCCACAGCCCGTCCTTTCGTCCAGCTCCTGCCGCTTTACCTGCGCCTGCATCTCCTTCCCTTCGACCCCGAGACCCTGCGCCAGTTCCTCCTGCTGCCCGTGAACCCGCTGGAGCCTGCGCTTCGCCTCAAGATACTGCGGGCTCTCCAGCGTGAGGAATTCTCGCCGGAAAGCGAAAGCTTCGCCTCGTGGCCGGAACGCTGGCAGAAAGCCTTCCGAAAGGCTGATGCGCCTGAAGGCGCTGACGCGGCAAGCCTGGCGGCATGGATCTGCCCGCCCAGACGCATCACGGGGGAACGCATAGCCGTTGCCGATATCGTTTCCACGGCGCAGAAGCTCAAGGTATGGGCAGAAAAAGAAGCCTGCCCTCCCCTTCCGAAGACCGCAGAACTCTGCCAGAGGCTCTGTTCCGCCGCATCCAGCCTGAGTTCCGACCTTTCCCATCTCGCATTTGAGAAACTGCTCGATTCCGTCCTCGGCGATGGGGAGTCAAGCCAGGAGAAGCGCCAGCCTGTCCTGTGGACTGTCGTCAGCGACCCGGGCCAGATATGGGACGAGGCCGATACTGTCATCTGGTGGGATTTCACCGACGACGGCAGAGCCCTGCGCGACTCCTCCGTCTGGAGCGACGAGGAAAAGGAATGGCTCGCCGCCCAGGGCTTCCCGCTTTTCGATATCGACATCGAACGCTGTGCGCAGATGCATGCCATGTCCGCGCCGTTCCGCTTTGCCAGGCGGCTCATCACCGTCACTCCCCGCTTCCATGGGCCGGAGGAATGCATGCCGCATCCTGTCCGCGCCCTGCTTCCCGCGAAGAGCGGGCGCCGCATCTCTGCCGCCTCCGTTCTGACAGAAGACCTCCAGGATGGATTCTTCCAGATAGAAAACAAGGAACTGCTGTCGGCGCCGCCGGAAAAAGGCGCGTGGCAGCAGGAGAAAAAATACGCTCTGGAACTGCCCAGGAGCGTCAGTCCTTCTCGTCTGGAAGCCGTCCTGGACTGCCCGGCCGCCTGGTATTTCCAGGAGGTGCTCGGGCTCGACAGCGGCAGGAACGAACTCTCCACGCAGAACATCACCTGCGGCAACCTTGCCCACGAAGTCATGGAAGAACTGCTCAAGGAACAGCAGAGTTCTCCGCGCCGCTATGCTGAACACGAACTGAAGGCGCATATCGGCGAACTGCTGGAGAAGCACATACACGGCATGGCCGCCCGCCTCGCCCTGCCTGAACACGCGATACTGCGCGAGGGCATGGCGGGCAGGCTGGCACGCTGTTTCATCACGCTCAATGAACGGCTCGAAAAGGAAGGACTGGTCTTCCTCGACAGCGAGCAGAGCTATAAGGGCGAGGTGGGCACTGCCGACTGCGTGGGCCGCTACGACCTCATGCTGGCCAGGAAGGGGCAGGATGTCCCTTCTGTCCTCGTTGACATGAAGTGGTCGAGGAGCAGGACATACCGCGAACAGGCGGAACAGGGCCGGGCCATACAGCTGGCCGCCTACTATCACCTGCTGAAAAACGGACGCAGGCTGCTGGGCTGGAAAGACGGGCAGGCCGTGCTTGCCCCCTCCACTCCTGCTGAGCTTGAAAAGGCCTGCTTCTTCCTCCTCCAGGATGCACGCATCCACGAAACTTCCGCGCTCGATAAGCAGTGGGAGCGCATCGAGAAAGAATGGGACGATATCTGCACCGCGCTTGAGGCCGGCATCCTGCCTCTGGCCGAAAGCGGGCCGGGCTCTGAGGACAGCCCCTGCACATGGTGCGCCTACAGGCGGCTCTGCGGCCGCAGGCAGGCTTCTGCCGATGGTGACGACAGCACGGAGGGACAGGCATGAGCGGACAGACGAATGAGAGCTTCGTCCGGCGTTACGTCATCAAGGCCAGCGCCGGCACAGGGAAGACCCATAACCTGACCAGCTATTATCTTGGAAGCCTGGGCTGTGAGCCTGCCGGCTGGAATGAAAGCGACAGGGAGAAATTCTCCATCGGGGGCCAGCCCTGCCGCCCTGAAGAGATCATCGCCGTCACCTTCACCCGCAAGGCCGCTTCCGAACTCAGGGAACGCTTCCGCAAGGCCCTGCTCAAAGAAGGCAGGTTCGATGAGGCCGCCCGTGTCGATGGCTCGCTCATAGGCACTGTCCACAGCGTCTGCCTCCGCCTGCTTCAGGAATACGCCCTCGATGCGGGCATCTCCCCCGTAGCAGAAGAGCTTTCCGAGGAAGATGGCGCCGTACTCTTCCGCCGGGCCGCAGCACCGCTCATGCAGAGGTACGCCTTCATCAACGACCTGTTCTATGAGTTCGGCCTCGATGTCGGCAAATTCGGCAAGAAGCGGAAAGACGGCAGCCCCATGCTGGAATTCTGCCGCACGCTCATCGGCATGGCCCGCATCAACGGCCTTGAACGGAGCTTCGAACAGCTCGGCGTGCGCTCCTGCGACATCGTCCTCGAACTCATGGACAGGATATGCCCGGAAACGGCAGGTGACGGCGAGGCCGAACTCCAGGCCATGCGGGAAGAACTGGCTGGACACCTGCTCGTCCAGACCGATGAGGGCCGCTACGACTGGAGCGGCTCGCTCAGCAAGGCCGACAAGGCCGCAGGGGGGAAGCGCAAGCTCAGCGGCAAGGAAGAGGCGCACCTTGAATTCATGAAGTCCCTGCCCTCGCCCTCCACCATGCTCTGGAAGCACTGGCTGGGCCTCATCGGACGCGAAGCCGGCAAGAAAGACGAAACTCTCCAGATCTACGTCGAAGAGCTCACGGCCCTGGGCCGCCGCGTCTTCGGCCTGCCCCAGTTCCGGAACGATGTCCGCCAGCTCGTGACAGGCATCTTCTCCTTTGCGTCCGAAGCCATGGCCCGCTTCAGCGAAGCCAAGCAGAACGCCGGCGTCGTCGATTTCGTGGACATGGAACGCATGGCCCGCGAAGCCCTGCTCAACGAACGTGTGAGGGCGCGCCTGCAAAGGCGTTTCCGCGTGCTCTTCGTCGATGAGTTCCAGGATACCAGCCCCATACAGCTCAGCATATTCCGCCTGCTGGGCCAGCTCATACACGGCACCGCTTCCGCGCCCGGGCGCATCATCTATGTCGGCGACGACAAGCAGTCCATCTACGGCTTCCGGGGCGCGGCTCCCGAACTGACGAGGAGCTGTACCCCTGCCCCGCTTTGGGAAGAAAAGCCGCTCAAGGAATGCTGGCGCTCGCTTCCCGAGCTCTGCCGCTTCACCAGCGGCTTCTTCAGCCAGGTCGAAGAAGGGATGCGCACGGCCCTCCTCGGCGCGCCTGACCCTGACGATCCGCAAAAGCCCCTGCTCGATATCAGGAGCGTGCTCGAGACCAGAGAAGACAGGAAGGCTCTTCGCCGTACTCTCGGCGACATCGAATCTCTGCGCTTCTGGATCACCGAAGCGTCCGACGGAAAAGTGAAGAAAAGCGACCTCCTCGCCTCGCTGGCCAGAAACGTGGCCGGACTCTGCGGACTCCTGGACAGTCAGGGCAGGCTCCTGTCCGCGCCGGGCATAGCGAGGGCCGCCCGGGTGTCCCGCATCGGGAAGATAGGCGACAGCTTCACGGAAAACGATCTCGGGACGCGGCCTGTACGCCCCGGCGACATCGCCGTGCTCTGCCGCTCCAACAAGGACTGCGTGCAGATAGCCGACGCGCTCGAGGAGCTCGGCATCCCTGCCGCCGCAGAACGCGAAGGCCTGCTCGAGCAGGAAGACGCGGCCTTCTGCCTCGACGCCTATCGCCTCGCCCTCGCCCCGGAAGACAGGCTTGCGGCCGCCGAACTGCATCTCGCCATCAACGGCGGCGATGCCTGGTTCTCCGCCGCCGCCAAAGCGCGTGATGAAGCTGGAAGTCTCTGGGAAGGCATACCTTTCATGGATAAGCTCGAGGCCCTGCATAAGCGTCTTGCCCAGCTCACTCCTGCCGAACTGCTGGACGAGACCCTGAGCGCGGCTGACTGCTTCCGAAGGGCCGCGGCAAAAACGCGCCCGGAAGAACGCTTTTCCGCTCTTGAAGCCCTGCGCTCCCTTGTGCGCGAATACGAGACAGCCATGCACAGCCGCCGCTGTTCCGCCACGGCCCAGGGCTGGCTGGACTGGCTCCGGGAGAACGAGCCCGGCCTCGCCTCCGGCGGGCAGGATGCCGTACAGGTATGGACCTACCATAAATCCAAGGGGCTGGAGCGCAAAGTCGTCATCCTGCACGGCCTTTCCGAAAGGAAGCCGAACATCGACATCTTCCAGCCGTGGACCTTCAGTACCGGTGAGGCCGACGGGGGACACGATCCTCTCGATGACCGCATGCTCGAATGGATACCCAACATATTCGGGAGGGCCATCCATCTCGAAGAGGTTGCCGATTTCTTCTCCGACAGGAAAGGAATGTTCGAGAAGCTTCGAGTGGAGGAGAGCCAGCGCCTGCTCTATGTGGGCATGACCCGCGCCTGCGACGTGCTGGTGCTCACCGCCAGCATGGCTAAAAAAGGTATCACCGCGCCCTGGCTCGCCCCGTTCATCTGTGAAGATCCCGACTCGCCGCAAAGCTCCGGCGAGCCTGCCCTGGATGATATCTCCTTCGCCGAAGACGGGACTGCCGCCGTGTTCCGCGACGCCACATTCCGGGTGAGCAGGACCATCGACATCCAGCCTGTCGTCAGGGCAGGCTCTGCCCAGAAAGCCGAGGCGGTACGCTTCCCCCGCGCCGCTCAAAACTTAAAGCACAGCTTCAACTTTAAGACCGAACACACTGGCATCATTCATGATTGGCTTGATGTCATCCATGGAACATCCATAGACAAAGGCAATATCTCCCCCGATTCCCCCCGCGACCAGCTCGGCAACATGCTCCACGGCTGGTTCGCGGTGTGGTTCGGCATGACTCGTGAACAGCGCGAGTCCGAACGAGCTTCCGGCAGGATGCAGAAAAGGCTCGAACGCTTCTGCGCCCTGTGGAACGAAGCCTTCTCCCTCTGGCCCGATGCCGCGAAGCATCTCCCCGCGATGAGCGATGCTCTGGAAAAAGCCGTGCTGGACTGGTTCGATGAACGCGAGGACAAACGCCCCGGCGACGAGCTGGCCATCCGCACCGAATGGCCGCTGGAACACAGGCTTTCCGCAGAAGGAGCCTTCCTGTTCGACTCCATGCGCGTGGACCTCATGGCCGAGGTGCGCCGCGCCGACGGCACTGCCGG
>JAZQMJ010000393.1:0-7256 GCA_045543435.1 Mailhella sp. | reverse complement strand
CAAGTGCCCCGTGGGCACCCGCTTCATGATCGGCGACAGCATCGAGCTCGTGCTCACCCAGATCGGCAAGGAATGCCATGCCGGCTGCGCCATCCGCCAGCAGGTGGGCGACTGCATCATGCCCCGCCGCGGCGTGTTCTGCCGCATCCTGAGCGGCGGCGTCGTCAAGCCCGGCGACAGCTTCCGCGTTACCTTCAGCCCCGCCGTCCTCCCCATCGCCTGATCCCCGGAGCCGAACATGGACTTCTCGCATCTCGACGCCTCCGGCGCCCCCCGCATGGTGGACGTGAGCGCAAAGATGGAAAGCAAGCGCACGGCCATCGCCCGTTCCGTGGTGCATATCTCCGCTTCCACGCTGGAACTGCTCAAGGCCAAGGCCCTGCCCAAGGGCGACGTGCTCACCGTGGCGCAGATAGCCGGCATCATGGCGGCCAAGCGCACTTCCGAGTTCATCCCCATGTGCCACCCCCTGGCCCTCACCCATACCGACGTGCGCTTCCTCGTGCGCGACGAGCCGCCCTCCGTGCTCATCGAAGCCTCGGCCAGCACCAGCGACCGCACCGGCGTGGAGATGGAAGCCATCATCGGCGCCCAGATAGCCGCCGCCACCATCTATGACATGGTGAAGGCCGTGCAGAAGGACGTAGTCATCGGCGACACCCGCCTCATCCTGAAGTCCGGCGGCAAGAGCGGCCTCTTCAAGGTGGAAGAGCCCCTGCTCTTCACTGTGGACGCCTCTCCCCTGCCCGAAGCCCGCCCGCTCCCCGAAAAGTGGGAAGGCGAAGGCCTCGCCTGCGCCGTGGTCACCCTTTCCGACAAGGGCTATGCCGGCGAACGCGAAGACAAGAGCGGCCCGGCCCTCGCCGCCCTGCTCGAAGACCTTTCCCCCGCCCGCGTGCAGAACTTCATCCTGCCCGACGACCCGGCGGCCCTGCGCGCCCTGGTGAAGAAGCTGTCCGGCCTCGGCTGGGGCCTCATCGTCACCACCGGCGGCACCGGCCTCTCCCCGCGCGACACCACGCCCGAAGCCCTCATCCCCGAACTTGACCGCCGCCTCCCCGGCTTCGAACAGGTCATGTTCGCCGAAGGCCTGAAGCATACGCCCCACGCCGTGCTTTCCCGCTGTCTCGCCGGCACCATGGGTACCAGCATGGTCATCGCCCTGCCCGGCAGCCACAAGGCGGCCGCGGAAAACCTTTCCGCCATACTGCCCATACTGCCCCACGCCCTCGAAAAGCTGAACGGCGACATGCGCGACTGCGGCCGCGTGTAAACCAGCGAGCCTGCCATGAACGAACTCGCCCGTAACGAACTCCTTGACGCCCATGGCCGCGCGGTGCGCTACCTGCGCGTTTCCGTCACCGACCGCTGCAACCTGAGCTGCCGCTACTGCCGTGACAAGGACATGCCCTTCATCCCCCACGAGAGCATACTGCGCTTCGAGGAGATGGAAGAGATCATAGGCCTCGCGGTGAGCATGGGCGTACGCAAGCTGCGCTTCACCGGCGGCGAACCCTTCGCGCGCAAGGGCTTCATGAACTTCCTGCGCCGCATCCGGCTCTCGCACCCCGGCATCGGCCTGCGCATCACCAGCAACGGCACCCTGCTCGGCCAGCACATCGAAGAGCTGAAGGAGCTGGACGCCATGGTGAACCTCTCGCTGGACACGCTGGACAGGGAACGCTTCGCCGAGATAACCGGCCGCGACCTCCTGCCCGAACTGCTGGCGAACCTCGACCGCATGGCAGGGCTCGGCATCCCGCTCAAGGTGAACGCCGTGGCCATGCGCGGCCACAGCGAGCAGGAGCTTCCCCGCCTCGCCGCCCTCGCCATGGATCGCCCCATAGACGTGCGCTTCATAGAGTTCATGCCCATGGGCGAAGACAGCATCTGGCCCGCCTCCCTGTTCTGGCCCTACGCCGAGATACTGGCCGCCGCCCGCGAACACTGGGAGCTCGTGCCCTGCGACGATGACAACCGCAACGCCGAAGAGCGCGGCCCGGCCAAGCTCTGGAAGCTGAAGGACAGGGAGGGCCGCCTCTCCGCCGGACGCTTCGGCCTCATCTCCTCGGTGACGCACAGCTTCTGCCAGTCCTGCAACCGCCTGCGCCTCACGGCCGACGGCCAGATACGCACCTGCCTCTACGACGACAGGGAATGGCCCGTGCGCGACGTCCTCCGCAAGGAAGGCATCGAAGCCGTGCGCCGCGTCATACTCGACGCCGTGGCCCATAAGCCCATCGGGTCCGATATCCTGGCCCAGAGCTCCGGCCCTGTGGCCCTGAAGAGGATGTCCGCCATCGGCGGCTAGCGCATCCGCAAAGCATAAGAAAAGACCGGTCCGTTTTTCGCGGGCCGGTCTTTTTTCATGGGCGGAAAAGTCTAGACGCGCCTCAGCTCCACTTCCCGGACCTGCGGGAAATCGGCGAAGAGCTGGCGGTCGTGCGTGGCGCAGATGACAGTGGTGCCCTGCCCAAGGCAGGCGCGCACGGTGTCGAGTATCATGAGTTCGCTGGCGGCGTCCACATGGGCCGTGGGTTCGTCCAGCAGGAGCACGCGCGGCTTCATGATGATGCGCGAGGCAAGGGAGATGCGCTGGCGTTCGCCGCCGGAAAGCTGGCTGGAGAAGCGCGAAGCCATGGCTTCAGGGTCGGCGAAGCCTGCGGCCTTCATGGCCTCGGCGTAGCGGGCGGCGTGGTCTGCCCTGTCGCCGCGCAGGCGCAGGCCGAGGGTCACGTTCTCGAAAACGGAACACTTGAGCAGGTACGGGTTCTGCAGGAGGAGCGTCACCTCCCGGCGAGGATCGGGCCCGCCGAAATAGTCCAGCGCGCCGGAGCTGGGCTTCTCGAGGAAGGCCAGCATGCGCAGGAGCGTGGACTTGCCGGAGCCGTTGCGGCCCACGAGGGAAACGAGGTCGCCCTGCATGACGTCGAGTTCCGGCAGGTCGAGGGCGAGTATGCCGCCGTATTCCTTGCGGAGGGAGCGTATCTCAAAGATCTTGTTCATGCGCGCCCCTTGTGGCGGAGCCAGGTGAGCGCCGCGTTGACGATGAAGGCTATGCCGAGCAGGACTATGCCCAGAGCTATGCCCTGCGCGAACTCGCCCTTGCTGGTCTCGAGCGAGATGGCCGTGGTCATGGTGCGGGTATGGTAGCGCACGTTGCCGCCGAGCATCATGGCCACGCCCACTTCCGTGACCACGCGGCCGAAGGCGGTGACGCAGACCATGGCGAGGTCGTAGCGCACTTCGCGTATGGTGTGCAGGGCCGTCTGCATGGGGCTAGCGCCGAGGGTGAGCAGGGTCTGGCGGCAGCGCGGGTCGAGGTTCTCGATGGCCTGCGCCGTCCACGAGATGATGATGGGCAGGGCGAGTATGGTCTGGCCTATGACCATGCCGGGCACGGTGAAGAGCAGGCCGAGATGCCCCAGCGGGCCGCGATAGGTGATGAAGATATAGACCAGCAGGCCGATGAGCACCGTGGGGAAGGCGAGGAGCGTATCGGAAATGAGGCGCGCCATCCTCTTGCCCGGGAAATTCGTGTAGCCGATGAGGAAGCCCAGAGGCAGGCCCAGTATCATGGCGCAGATGAGCGCGCAGGTAGTAGAGGTAAGCGTGGCCTCTATGGCGGAGAAGGTGGCTGCATCCATATTCAGGAGCATATCCGCCGCCTTGAGCATGCCGTCGTAGAAATAACCCATGGACTGACCTTTGAAGAAAAACAGGCGAGCCTTTCGGCCCGCCTGCATGGTTTCTTTACGCCTTACTTGCCGGCGTTGGGGAAGAAGAGCTGCTTGCCTTCCAGAGTGTATTCACCGATACGCTTCTGGGTCTTGGGGTCCACCCACCAGTCTTCGAACTGCTTGGCGAGTTCCACCTTGACGTTGGCGCAGCGGGCGGGGTTGGTGGTCATGACACTATACTGATTGAAGAGGGCCTTGTCACCTTCGACCACGATGGCGAGGGGGTTGGCGTCGCCCTGCTTGGCGGCGAACTTGATCCAGGTGGCGCGGTCGGTGAGGGTGTAGCCGCCCTTTTCAGCAGCGATGTTGATGGTGGCCATCATGCCCTGACCGGCGGAGATGTAGAACTTCTCCTGGTCGGGGGTGAGGTTGTTGGCCTTCCAGAGCTTCTTTTCGGCGTTGTGGGTGCCGGACTTGTCGCCGCGGGAAACGAACACGGCCTTGGCGTCATAGATGCCCTTCAGAGCTTCGGCAGTGGTCTTGCCGGCCACCTTGGCAGGGTCGGCCTTGGGGCCGAGGATGACGAAGTCGTTGTACATGATCTGGCGGCGGTCAACACCGAAGCCGTCGGCCACGAACTTCTTTTCCACGGCGGGGGCGTGCACGAGGAGCACGTCGGCGTCGCAGTTCTTGGCGATCTCAAGGGCCTTGCCGGTACCCACGGCCACCCACTTGAGGTCGATGCCGGTCTCAGCCTTGAAGCTGGGGGCGAGGAAGTCGAGGAGGCCGGAGTTGTCGGTGCTGGTGGTGGTGGCCATCATGAGGGTCTCAGCCTGAGCGGGCAGGACGAAGGCCAGGGACAGAAGAGCGCCGAACAGAGTCTTGCTGAACTTGTTCATGGGATGATCTCCTTGATGCGATTTTGACCGCGTTCAGGATGGACGCGACGTTATTTCTGGCCCTTATCATTATGCTTAAAAAAACATATTGCAATATGTTAAAAAAAACATAATGGATTATGTTAAAAAAAGCATATTGCCTTGTTCCGGCCCTCCGGGCGCCAAAAACGCGGCCTTCCCCCCATCTGGCGCGGCCTTTTGCCGGCCAAAGCCCTGAAAATGCCGCCAACTCCCTGTTTCACCGGGATTTCCCCCGCCGGAAACGTTCCATATTTCCCCCGAAAGGGCTATCCTCTGGCCTTCTGAAAATCAGAGGTCTGGAGAACCTATGAAATCATTCCTCACTTTGAAATCCGTGGAAGAAGTGCTGGCCCTCCTGCGCGCCTTCTCCCCTCTCCCTGCCGAGAGCGTGCCGCTTTCCGAAGCCGCCGGTCGCTGGCTGGCCGAAGACTGGCACGCCCCTGAGGACCTGCCCGGCTTCGACCGCTCCACCGTGGACGGCTGGGCCGTGCACGCCCGCGACGTGTTCGGCGCGAGCGAAGGTGCGCCCGCCCTGCTCGAATGCGTGGGCGACCTCAGCATGGGCAAGATACCCGGTCTCGCCGTCGAAGAAGGCCAGACGGCCCGCATACTCACCGGCGGCATGCTGCCCGAAGGCGCGGACTGCGTGGTCATGGTGGAGCATTCCCGCCCCGTGAGCGACACGCTCGTGGAGCTGGTGCGCTCGCAGGCCCCCGGCGACCATGTCATCTACAAGGACGACGACGCCGCGAAGGGCACGCTCCTCATCCCCGCCGGACGCCGCCTGCGCCCGCAGGAGATAGGCCTGCTCGCCGCCCTCGGCCAGGTGGAAGTGCCTGTGGCCCGCCACCCGCGCGTGGTCATCGTCTCCACCGGCGACGAACTCGTCCCCTGCCATGAAAAGCCCGCGCCCGGCCAGGTGCGCGACGTGAACTCCCATTCGCTGGCCGCCTTCTGCCGCGCCGCCGGTGCAGAAGTGGAACTCGCCGGCCTCGTGCGCGACGACGTGGCCCTCCTGCGCGAGACCATTGCCCGCGCCCGCGAAAAGGCCGACGTGGTGCTGGTCTCCGGCGGCTCTTCCGCCGGCATGCGCGACCACACCGTGGACATCTTCACCTCCATGCCGGAAAGCGAACTGCTCGTGCATGGCGCGGCCATCAGCCCCGGCAAGCCCTTCATTCTCGCCCGCTCCGGCGGGAAATGCCTCATGGGCCTGCCCGGCCATGTGGGTGCGGCCCTCATCACGGCGCGCGCCTTCCTCCAGCCCCTGCTCCTGCACCTGCAGGGCGGCGAGGAGAAGTTCCGCCCCGGCGTGCGCGCCAGGCTCACCCGCGCCATGGCTTCCGCCCAGGGCCGCCGCGACTACGTTCGCGTGCGCCTTTCCCGCACCGAAGAAGGCTGGGCCGCCGAGCCCATACTCCTGCCTTCCGGCCTCATGTCCGGCCTCGTCCATGCCGACGCCATAGTCATCTGCCCCGAGAACAGCGAAGGCCTGTACGCGGGCGAAGAAGTCTGGGCCGAGCTCCTCGCTTAGTCGCCTGTAAAGAAAGGAAATCTTATGGCCCGCAATACGTACCTCACCATGAAAGCCCCGGAAGAGGCCCGCGAACTCTGGTTCTCGCGCATAGCCGAACTCTGCCCCGGCGCCGCCCTCGGCGAAGAGGAAGTGCCGCTCCAGCAGGCCCTGCGCCGCGTGCTCTCCCGCCCGGTGGAAGCCCTGCGCTCCTCGCCCGCCTTCCACGGCGCGGCCATGGACGGCGTTGCCGTGAAGGCCGAGAACACCTTCACCGCTTCCGCCCGCCGCCCGCTCAGCCTCGAAGTCGGCAAGGACGCCTTCTGGATCACCACCGGCCACCCGCTCCCCGCCGGGACCAACGCCGTCATCAAGGTGGAAGACCTCAACATCGAGGACGAAGGCCGCTCCGTGGTCACGGAGAAGGCCGCCTTCCCGTGGCAGCATGTGCGCAAGCTCGGCGAAGACATGGTGGCCACCGAGATCATACTCGCCCCCGGCATCGAGATCGGGGCTTATGAACTCGGCGCCCTCGCCGCCGCAGGCGTGCTCCGCCCCACGGTGTTCCGCCGCCCCAAGGTGGCCGTCATCCCCAGCGGCTCCGAGATAGTCTCCCTCGACGAAGCCAAGGAAGAAGACCTGCGCGCAGGCCGCGTGCTCCCGGAATTCAATTCCCTCGTCTTCTCCGCCCTCATCCAGGAAGCCGGAGCCCTCACCGATGTGCGCCCCATAGTCCCCGATGACCCGGACGCCATCCGCGCCGCCATACTCGCCGCCGCCGAAGACGGGGCCGACCTCATCATGATGAACGCCGGCTCTTCCGCCGGTTCGCACGACTACACGGCCTCGGTCATCCGCTCCCTGGGCGAGCTCTATGTGCACGGCATCGCCGTCATGCCGGGCAAGCCCACGGCCATGGGCATCATCCGCGCCGGGGAACGCATGGTCCCCGTCATCGGCACGCCCGGCTACCCGGTATCCGCCCTCGTGGCTGTGGAAGAATTCGTCCTTCCGCTCCTC
This sequence comes from Mailhella sp., assembly GCA_045543435.1. Lineage (GTDB taxonomy): Bacteria > Desulfobacterota > Desulfovibrionia > Desulfovibrionales > Desulfovibrionaceae > Mailhella. Next base: position 123 of record JAZQMJ010000393.1, on the reverse strand, counting down.
GCCCTCTGGCAGAAGCGCAGCCTGAAGCACCGGGAATATATGGACGTCGTGCCCTGCAACGCCCCCCCCCCCCCCCCCCCCCTGGAAGGGGGGACCCCCCGTCGCCCCCGCCCTGGTGGGGGG
>JAZQMJ010000392.1:0-2162 GCA_045543435.1 Mailhella sp. | reverse complement strand
TGACCTATGCCCTCATGGGCCTTGCTGAACGCAACGCCAAGTGATCTGCCTGATCATACGATTCGAAAGGCCGGGGAGACCCGGCTTTTCATTTTAAATTGGCTTCCATTTCCGTGAGTGCCCGCATGCACTCGTCACGTCTCTCATCAGAAATGCCGGCAAAGAGCTTTTTCTCAAGGACGGCGTGGGCCTGGCTGAAAAGCTTGAGTACCTCGAGCCCCGCCGGAGTCAGCCCTACGAGATAGCTTCTCCCGTCTCCGGGATTGGGCTTCTTGAAGACATAGCCGCCGTTTTCGAGGCAGTCCGTGGCTTTAGTGATGGAGGATTTTGGCCGCCTCAGAGCCGTGACGAGTTCAGTCACTGGCTGGGGCATCCCCATGGCCTTCAGATGCTCAAGCACGGCCCCATGGGAGGGGACGAGATCGTCCACCCCGAGTTTGAGCAATTCGCTCTGGATGATGCGGTGGCCTCTCACCAGGATGCGGTTGAGCCTGTCGACGGAATCGCAGTATTCCATGTTTCCTCCTTGTTCAGCGCATCCGCTGGAAAGTTCGTCGTTTCTGCCTGTTACCTATAGGGCTATCCGCTCCTGCGATGCTGGTAAATGATAATAATCTCCCTTGAGAAAAATTTATCTTTTAGTCCAAGGAAAAACTTTACTGAAATATTGAAATCTGATATTTTTTAACAGGGAAAAATATTGATTGTTTATTCAATCAGGAGTATCTTCCCCATTGCGGCTGGGCGCCGTATCTCGTCATGCGCTCATTCTCAGCCGCTCTGAAGGCAAAGACGGCTCTGCATACCTATGCGGGCATATTATTCCGCCGCACAAGGCGGCAATCCTATGAGGAGGATTTATGGCCAAACATTTCAAAACCATGGACGGTAACACCGCTGCCGCACACGTTGCTTATGCTCTCAGCGATGTCGCCGCCATCTACCCCATCACTCCTGCGTCCGTCATGGGCGAACTGGTCGACGAATGGTCCGCTAAGGAACAGCTGAACCTGATGGGCCAGAAGGTTGCCGTCCGTGAAATGCAGTCTGAAGCCGGCGCCGCCGGTGCCGTGCACGGTTCTCTCGTTTCCGGCGCTCTGACCACCACCTTCACCGCTTCTCAGGGCCTTCTGCTCATGATCCCCAACATGTACAAGATCGCTGGCGAACTCCTCCCCGGCGTCTTCCATGTTTCGGCTCGTGCCCTCGCTTCCCACGCCCTCTCCATCTTCGGTGACCATCAGGACGTCATGGCCGCTCGTCAGACCGGCTTTGCCTTCCTCTGCTCCAACAACCCCCAGGAATCCATGGACCTCGCTCTGGTGGCCCACCTCGCCGCCATCGACTCCAGCGTGCCCTTCTGCCACTTCTTCGGCGGCTTCCGTACCTCTCACGAAATCCGCAAGATCGAACTCATCGACTACGAAGACATCCGCAAGGTCGTGAACTGGGACAAGGTCGCCGAATTCCGCGAAGCTGCCATGAATCCTGAGCATCCCCATCAGCGCGGCACCGCTCAGAACCCTGACATCTACTTCCAGAACCGCGAAGCCTGCAACCCCTACTACAATGAAGTGCCCGCCATGGTCGTCGACGCCATGAAGCGCGTTGCCTCCATCACCGGCCGCAGCTACAAGCCCTTCGACTACTATGGTGACGTCGAAGCCGATCGCGTGATCGTGGCCATGGGCTCCTCCTGCGACGTGCTCGAAGAAGTGGTCGACTACCTGAACGCCAAGGGCGAACGCGTCGGTCTCCTCAAGGTCCGTCTGTATCGTCCCTTCAGCGCCAAGCACATGCTCGAAGTTCTGCCCGCTACCGTGCAGACCATCACTGTCATCGACCGCACCAAGGAACCCGGTGCTCTCGGCGAACCCCTCTACCAGGACGTCTGCACCGCTTTCGTTGAAAACGGCGACCAGATCCGCGTGTTCCCCAAGATCATCGCCGGCCGCTACGGCCTCGGCTCCAAGGAATTCACCCCCGCCATGGGCAAGGCCATCTACGACAACATGCTCGTGGCCTCTCCCAAGAACCACTTCACCGTCGGCATCGAAGACGACGTGACCAACCTCTCCCTTGAAGTTGGCGCCGACATCGACACCGTGCCCGCCGGCACCGTGCAGTGCAAGTTCTTCGGCCTCGGCTCCGACGGCACCGTC
>JAZQMJ010000391.1:0-7636 GCA_045543435.1 Mailhella sp. | reverse complement strand
CCACGAAGCCGACGAGGCCGCCAAGGACAAGTATCATGACCGGCTCGAGGAGCGCGGTGAGCATCTGCAGGCGGGAGGCGACGAGGTTGTCGCTGTCTTCGGCCACCCAGAGGAGCATCTCGGCCAGCCTGCCGGAGCGTTCGCCGGCGGCCACCATGCGGCGGGCCAGCGGCGGGAAAAGCAGGGGCTCGGTCATGAAGGAGGAAAGTTCGCGGCCTGCCTGAACGCCGTCTATCATGGCATCCACGGATTCAGCCAGCAGGGTATTATCGGAGATGGAACGGACGATGTGCAGGGCCTTGAGCAGGGGCACGCCGTTCTTGAGGAGCATGCCGAGCGTGCGCGTCATGTGGCCGAGCAGGAGCGGACGCATGAGGGAGCGGACGCCGGGCATCCTGAGCCACAGGCGATGCAGGCGGCGCTTGCCTCGCTTCGTGCGGCCGTACTGCCAGAGGAGCAGGCCCGCGCCTCCGAGGGCGGGGAGCAGTATCCACCAGCCGCCGCGCAGGACATCGCTTATGGTGATGAGTATCTGCGTGGGCACGGGCAGGGCGCGGTCGAGGTCAGTGAAAATCTGCGTGACCTTGGGGATGACGAAGACCAGCAGGAAGAAAACGATGGCAAGGCCCACGATCAGCATGAACACCGGGTAGGCCAGCGTGGACTGCACCTTGCGGACGAGGGCCACCTGCTTGTCCATATGGTCGGCGTAGCGTTCTATGACGAGTTCCAGCGTGCCGGAAGCTTCGCCCGCGCGCACCATGGTGACGAAGGTGGAGGAAAAGACGGAGGGGAATTCGGCAAGGCCGTCGGCAAGGTCGCCGCCTTCGCGTATGCGGTCGCGCAGGCGGGCCATGATGTGGCGCAGGCGGGCGTTGCCGCCGCTTTCGCCGCCATCGGCGCAGAGGCTGGAAAGGGCTTCGTCCAGCGGGAGGCCTGCGTGGAGCAGAACGGCGAGCTGGCGGGCCATGCCTGCCACGGCGGCACGAGGCACAGGGTGGAGCTTCTCTCGCAGAACGGTGAGGAAGCGGCCTTTGTCACGCGGGGCGGCGGCTTCGGAAGAGGAGGCGGAAATTTCCAGCGGCGTGAGCCCGCGGGCGCGCAAAGCGGCCACGGCATGGCGTTTGGAGTCGGCCTCCAAAGTGCCCTGCACGATTTTACCCGCCTTTGCGGCGGCCTTGTAGCTGAAATTCGCCATGAGAGAAAAAGTGAGAGATTTTAGGAAGTATGCCTGCGCAGGATAGCCTTTCGGCGCATAAAACACAAGCAGGGACGACCATGCAGTACGTCCCTGCTTGAATTTTTCAAGGGCCGGGAGCCCCGGCCCCTTTGGGTTGCAGATTAGGCGTTTTCGCGGCGGCGGAAGATGCGGCCGGCCATCACGCCGAGGGAGGCGAGGAGAAGAGCGAACAGTTCGTAGGCGGGGTTGGTGCCCACGGTGCAGCCGCCGTCGGAGCCGCCGGACTTGTTGTCTTCAGGCTTGGCTTCGGGTTCTTCGGGCTGCTTGTTGGCTTCGTCGGTCACAGCCTGGCCGTTGTCAGGAGTGGTACCGGAAATGGAGACCACGGCGACGGGGTCGACGATCTTGCCGTTTTCATCGCTGGCGTCGAAGTCGCCGTTATCCATGATGATGAAGGAGGCAGTGTACATGTGGTTTTCTTCGAGAACGCCTTCCTTCACTTCGTTCAGAGGATCGGTGAAGTCGGAGATCCACCAGTAGCCGTCGATGGCTTCGGCGCCGGCGTTCAGATCAGCAGGACGGCCGAGGGTGAAGTTGAATTCTTCGCCGTTCTTGATCTTGACGAGCTTGAGGTCGGAGATGTCCATGCCGTTGCCGAGGAAGTTGAAGCTGAACACGGCAGCTTCGCCAGCCTTGACGTCGGCGTTCATGGCCACAGCACCGAGGACGGCGCCTTCCTTGACCTGCACGTCTTCCTTGGCGAGGACGTCAGCGGCGGTCACATTGGCTTCGTTGCCGGTGGGCTGCAGGTAAGCCTTGACAGGAGAGAAAGCGAAGGTGTCGGCGTCAGGCAGAACACCATAGATGACCTGGTCATCAACGATGGTGGTGGCCACGCGCATCTTCACGATAGCAGTGGCTTCGTCTTCAGCCTGCTGGATGACGTCCTTATCCATGATAACGAAGTCGGCGAGCTTGCCTTCGGCGATGGAACCGAGGCGGTCGTCGATCTTGTTCTGGTAGGCGGCGCCGATGGTCACGGCATGCAGGGCCTTGAGGGCAGAGATGCGATGATCATACTGGTAGTACAGCATGGGTTCGCCGGTGGTGCCATCGGCGTACTTGCGGGCGTCCAGAACGTGCTTAGCGTCGAGGTCCTTCACGCCATCAACGCTGAGGAGCTTGCCGTTAGCAGTCAGACGGGTGACGGCAGTGGTGACGCTGCGCAGGGGGGAGATGGGGGTAACGAAGGTGTCGTTGTGGAAGGTGTAGGGCACGCCGTAAGCTTCAGCCCAGCCAGTGGGGCTGATGTTCAGGGCGCGGCCAGGTCCGAAGAAGATGTCGTGGTGGCGGTCGCCGTAGAAGTAGACGTGGTTGTTGAAGAAGTTGATGTAGAGGTTGTTCTGCTCCATCAGCTCAGGCAGGTTGCCGACTTCGCTCAGAGTCTTGCCGCCGGCGCCCATGAGGTCAGTGTACATGGTGGAGGTGGAGGCAAGGGCGTCGTACTTACCGGCCATACGTTCCACATGCTGACGTTCGAGGGTCTGGCCGTGGATGGAGGTGGTACGGGTGTCCTTCACATCGGGGTACAGCTGGACAGCGTTTTCAACAGCGGTCACCCAAGCTTCGGCAGCGCCGGAACCATTGGTGTGGGTCTCGGTGGAGTCGCCATACTTGTGGTACATGGCGATGGCGTCGGTCAGGTTCTGAACAGTCATGTTCAGAGTGCCGGGCAGGCCGTTGAAGCCCTTGTAAGCTTCGAAGCCCTTAGTGGCAGTTCTGTCTTCGTCGGCTTCAGTGTAGTCGCCGAGGTAGTAGTTGCCGGGGGCCTTCATCCAAGCGGTATAAGCCTGGGGGGAGCCGTCGAAGATGATCTTCCAGGCGCCGAGGAGGATGCGGTTTTCAGGCAGGCCTTCGGGGGCTTCCTGCACGGCGGAGGGGCCATCAGTACCCATCATGGAGTAGGTGCCGACGGGGTAGCTGGTGATGTCGGTGCCCATGGGCACGCCATCAGTACCATCGGAGTAGCAGTTCATCATCTGCATGTCAGCGGGAACCTGCTTCCAGCCGAGCTGGGCGCGGCCCTGCCAGCCGATACCGTCGATGATGAAACCGCCGCCAGCGTCAGCGGCATAGTAACCCATGGGATGCACGAGCACGCGCACGTTCATGCCGCCAGCCTGCATGGCTTCCCAGTAGCCGGGAAGGGCGTTCAGGCCCACAGCGGCGCCGTTGTTCACGCAGGTGACGCCAGCGGCGGCGTAAACCTGAGCGCAGCGGGTGAGGGTGTCGAGGTTGCTCTGAGGAACGGAGGGGAAGCTGCCGACAGTGCCCATGGCGAGAGTTTCGAACAGAACGCCGGTGACCTTGCCGTCCTTGATTTCCACGCCGTTGGTGTTCAGGGCCAGATCGGTGGGATTGCCGGCATCGTCGATGAGGCCGCTGGCCTTGAGGCAGTAGGTGTTCACAGCCTTAACGTGGCCGGAGATGTGGGTAACGACGATGGGATGTTCGGTGGAAGCCTTGTCGAGGTCAGCAGCAGTAGGATGGCGCATATCGACCATCATGGTGTCGTCGTAGTTGCTGCCGGCGATGAGCAGACCCTTTTCAGTAGCAGCGGCGCGGTCGGCACAGGCCTTGACGAGCTTATCGATGCTGTCGATGGTGCCATCGATCAGGGGGCTGTTCAGGTTGACGTTATAAAGGTCGTTCTGGCCCTGCTGGGGGAAGTGGCCGTGACCATCGATGAAGCCGGGGTACATGGTCTTGCCCTTGAGGTCCACGATCTTGTCGACAGCCTTGGCATCGAAGAGACCGGCAGCTTCAGCGTCGGCCTTGGTGCCCACGAAGATGATCTTGCCGTCCTTGGTGGCCACGACTTCGGCCATCACGGGCTGGACGTCGTCAGCCAGCTTGTCGGGACGCTTGGTCTCTTCATTGATGGTGTATTCCTGCATGGTGTAGATCTTGCCGCCGTAATAAACGGTATCAGCCAGATCACCAGCCCAAGCAGTCGCGCCGTTCATGAGGAACATAGCGGCGAAAAGGCCTGCAGAGAGTTTACCGAATCTGCGCATAATGCACTCCCGGGTTACAAATTTCTCAAACTATCAGAAAATCACTCTTTCTCACGAGCTCCGGCCTTACAGGGACACGGAGCAATAACACCGAAGTGAACCGAATTTTTTCGGCATTTGTTCAATCATAGCACCTTGAAAAAAAAAACACAAGGCAAACGGCTGACATTTTATGGGCTTACTCAAAAATATTCGCTTTATCGTTTTGTTGACAATTTCCCAAGGTTTTCCAAGTCAAACTTTAGCTTTTTAACTAAAAACGAAAATAAATTTTTTCACATTTGAACATCTCGACCACCTTGCTGTGCGGCTTTCTTTAACATTATAATAAGGAAAAATGCCGGAGCCGCCATGTCCTTCTCCGCCTTCCAGCCCTTCCCCTTCTTCCCCGCTTTTGCCGCCCTGCTCGGCCTTGTGCTGGGGAGCTTCTGCAACGTGTGCATCTGGCGGCATATCTCCGGAGAATCCATCGTCTATCCACCCTCGCACTGCCCGGAGTGCGGCCGCCGCCTGCGCGCATGGGAACTCGTGCCGCTCCTCAGCTGGATGACCCTGCGCGGCCGCTGTGCCTCCTGCCGCCAGCCCATAAGCCTGCGCTACCCGCTGGTGGAAGCCCTCACCGCGCTCGTCGCCGCCCTGCTGGCGTGGCGTTTCGGCCCTTCGCCCGCCTTCGCCGCCCTGCTGGCACTCTCCTGCGCCTTCATCACGGCTTCGGGCATCGACGCCCTCACCTTCATCCTGCCGGACAGGTACACCCTCGGCACGGCCCTGCCCGCCCTGCTCTGCTCCGTCTTCCTGCTGGGCATGCCGTGGGGCGAGAGCCTTGCGGGCGGCCTCATCGGCGCGGGCACGTTCTGGCTGGTGCAGGCGCTGTTCAAACGCCTGCGCGGCGTGGACGGCCTCGGCTTCGGCGACGTGAAGCTCATGCTCCCCCTCGGCTTCCTCACCGGGCCGTGGCTCCTGCCGCTCACCGTGCTTGCCGCCGGGCTCTCCGCCCTCGCCTTCGCCCTGCCTGCCGCCCTTCTGCGCGGCTCCGAACTGCGCGGCCTGCGCGTGCCCTTCGGCCCCTTCCTCTGCCTCGGGGCTTTCGTGAGCCTGATGTGGGGCGAAAGCCTGCTCCTCTGGTGGCTCTGCTTCCTGCAGGGCTGAACTCCCTGAAGCAGATACGCAAAAACGCCCCGCCAGGTTCAGCACCTGACAGGGCGTTTTCACTTTTATGGATGGCGGAAAGGGTGGGATTCGAACCCACGTGCCGGCTCATCACCGACAACTCGATTTCGAGTCGAGCGCGTTACGGCCTCTTCGCTACCTTTCCGCGAGCCGTTCCTTCTTGTACATGAAGAGCCGCCCACGGGCAAGCCCTTTTTGCAGGGCCTCGCGCAGGCCGTGCGCTAGAGCGGCATGCTCCGGCGCTGGTCCATATCGGCTTTAAGCTGGGCGATGAGAGCATCGAGCCCGTTGAAACGCTTCTCCTTGCGGAGCTCGCCCATGAAGCGCACTTCGAGCTGACGCCCGTAGATATCCCCCTGAAAATCAAGGATATGGGTCTCCAGCGTGAGGTGAGTCCCGTCGAAGGTGGGGTTCTTGCAGAAGCTGGTCACGGCCATGCGCCAGAAACGCTCTTCCTCCGGGCCGTCCAGCAGTCGGGCAGACGTGGCATAGGCCGCCGGAGCAGGCATGGCCTGAGAATCCGCAAGGTCGAGGTTGGCCGTAGGCACGCCGAGGAGCGGCCCGCCGCGGCCTGCGCCGTGCACCACTTCGCCGCGCACGGAGAAGGGGCGGCCCAGCATGGCGTTGGCTTCATCGAGCCGCCCTTCCGCAAGGGCCTTGCGGATGCGCGTGGAGCTGACAGGGGCATCCCCTGCCATGACGGCTTCCACCTGCGTGAGGCTGTACGCGCCGAAGTCGCGCATGCGGTCGGCCCCGGCCTGATCGCTCCCGAGGCGGAAATCGTAGCCCACGAAAAGTTCCTGCACGCCAAGTTCGTCCTGGAGCACGCGGCGGCAGAAGGACTCGGCGCTCTGTTCAGCCAGCTCGCGGGTGAACGGCATGAGAAGCACGGCGTCCACCCCCAGCTCTTCCAGAAGCTCAAGGCACTGCTCGCGCGAACAGAGGAGCTTGGGAGGATATTCGGTGAAGATGGCGGCGGGGTGCGGGTCGAAGGTGACGACCACGGCAGGCAGGCCCTTGTTCCGGGCGCATTCCACAGTGCGGCGCAGAAGCTCCTGATGGCCGAGGTGTACGCCGTCGAAATTGCCGATGGTGGCGGCGCAGGTCTGGCAGCCGGCGAGAGCGCGCAGTTTCTTGGGATCGCTGGAAATAAGCATCGGCTACTTTCCCGCCTTCTTGGCCAGAGCCATATCGACGGCCGTGGAGAAATCTTCGAGCGAAAGCGCGCCGCGCACCACGAGGTCGTTCACGAGGAAGTAGGGAGTGCCCACGAAGCCGAGGGCGTCCGCCTCTTCGATGTCGGCATCCATCATGTCGCCGAACTGCTTCGCCTGCGCCTTCATCACAGTCTCGAGCTTGCCGAGGTCCAGGCCGACTTCCTTCGCAATGGCGCGCATGGTCTTATCCGGCGCGGCTTCCACTTCCTTCTGGCGGTCGAAGGCCAGCGCGTACATCTTCCAGCCCTTGGCCCTGTCCATCTTATAGGCGGAAAGGAACCACAGGCCGGCCAGCCGCCCGGCCTCGGACTTGGGAACCTGCTTGAAAACGAAGCGTATCTTGCCGCTGTAGCGTTTCATGAGCGTGCCCACAGTGAACGCGGCCTTGTGGCAGTAGGAGCAGAGGAAATCGGAATAGGCCACTATGGTCACGGGAGCATCGGGCGAACCGCCTTCCGGGCGTCCGGCGATCTTCACCTTCTTGGGCTTCTGCATATCCTCTTCCCACTGCTTCTTCAGCGTGGAGGAACGGCGCATGTCCGCCGCTTTCTGGACTATGTCCAGAAGCTCGCCGCCATGGGCGCGGAGCACTTCGAGCACGAGCTCAGGACGCTGTTTGAGCAGGGCTTCGAGCTGGGCGGCAAGCTCCCTGTCGCTGGCGGCATGGGAGGCCGGCGCGCAGAGCAGAAAGCCGCACATCAGGGCAAACATCAGACATATATGACGGATGAAAGACATGGCATCTCCTTGATTCGGAGGGCAATATATCCCTTTCCCCTCCCCCTGACAAGGCGACCGGGAGGCGGCCTCAGCAGGTGACCGCGCTCACGGCCAGCCCGCCCAGCGAAGTCTCCTTGAACTTGGAGCTCATCTCGCGGCCGGTCTCGGCCATGGCGGCGATGGCCGCGTCCAGCGATACCCGCTGCGATTCCGGCTTCACCGCCGTACTGATGAGCGACGCGTTGAAGGCTTTCACCGCGCCCATGGCGTTG